>CAZTIP010000002.1:116394-139833 GCA_964613185.1 Candidatus Woesearchaeota archaeon
CTGAAGAAGCAAGTGAATCCGAATCAAGTGAAGAAGAATCTGAAGAAGCTGCGCCTGCTGAAGAATCATCTGCTGAAGAAGCAAGTGAATCCGAATCAAGTGAAGAATCTCCAGCTGAAGAAGAGGCATCCGAAGAATCTGATGCGCCTGCTGAAGAATCACCTGCTGAAGAAGCAAGTGAATCCGAATCAAGTGAAGAAGAATCTGAAGAAGCTGCGCCAGCAGAAGCTGAATCCGAAGAAACAGAAGAAGCTGAATCAGCAGAAACTGAATCTTCAGAATAAAACGGCTTAACTTTTACAAAAAATTTTTTTAAGGCCGTCGCGCGAGAAATCGCCGACGTTGCATTTTTATTTATATTAATTTTATTATATCAAAACACATAAAAACTCTTATTTTATCTTAGTATTATGGAAAACGTTTGGAGTTTTCGGCATCATAGGAATTGAAGATTTTTCTAGCGTATGCTCTAACGACAAGCTTTTTATATTGATTTTTCAATTAGATTATTGTATTACTTTACCTAATTTGATAACATTTGGTGAAATATATAATGGTGGATGTAGTTTAGTGGTAGAACGTTCGGTTGTGGTCCGAATGGCCCGAGTTCGATTCTCGGCTTCCACCTCTGAGGTAAAAATGAATAAATATAATTTTGAATTGAAACTTTCAGAAAAATCTGACTTTGATGAAATTGCTAAGATTTATGCAGAGGAATTTTCTAAAAAACCTTTTAATGAACCGTGGAATTTGAAACTTGCATTAGATAAATTGAATATTTTTTCGCGATACTGCGATATTTGGAAAATCGTCATTGAAGAAAAAATTGTTGGTTTTTTAATTATTAATCCAAATCAATGGTTTATTGGAGAAATTATCTTTGGTGAAGAGATGGCCATTATTGAAGAATTTCAGAGAAAGGGAATTGGTCAAAATGCAATTGGAAAAATTTTCGAAATTTATAAAAAGAAAGGATATAAGAAGTATATGTGTTTAGTTAATAAAAAGTCCAAATCGTTTGGACTTCAAAATAAAATGGGTGTTGAAGAGTCTCAATTTGATAAACTGATGGAGAAAAAATTATGAAAATAAATAATGTGAAAGGTTTTAAGGATTTATTAGGTGATGAGGCAGTTAAACGAGCCGAAGTTCGAAAAATAGTTCAAGAACAATTTGAACTTTACGGATTGGAACCTGCAGAAACTCCAACTATTGAATTTGAAGAATTTGTTAAAGGTGGCGAAGAAAGAACGGATGTTATCTCTGAAATTTTTAAATTGAAAGATAGGGGCAAAAGAAAACTTTCACTGAAATATGAATCTACATTTCAATTAAAAAGAATTTCTAAAAATCAAAAATTACCTTACAAAGTTTATCAAATTTCAAGAGTTTTTAGAGATGAACCTACAAGTTCAAATCGTTTGAGAGAATTCACTCAAGGAGATGCAGATATTGTCGGAAGTTCTATTGAAGATGAAGTCGAGTTTTTTTCTCTTGTTAAAAGTATTCTTGATAGACTCAAAATAAAATCTACAATCTATATTAATAATCGAAAACTTTTGAATGAGATTTTAGTTTCTGAAAATATTGAAGAGAAATATAGAAATAATGTAATTCAAGAATTAGATAAATTAGATAAACTTCCTAAGAAAAAAGTTGCAGATAATCTGAAAAAATTTGGGGCTGAAAAAATTCTTAAAATTTTTGATGGAAAAGATAAAGATTTTGAGAAATATAATTTTTATAAAGAAATAAAAGAACTTAAAAAATTGTGTAAATTTTATGGGATTAAAGTTGAGTTTCAGGCAAATCTTGCGAGAGGTCTTTCATATTATAATGGAACTATTTTTGAAATTAAAACTAGTGAAATGAAGGAAACCATTTGTGGGGGTGGTTCCTACTTAATTAATGGAATTCAATCATTTGGATTTGCTCTTGGACTAGATAGGTTGTCCGTTTTATCTTCTGTTAAGGGCAATAAAACCAAAGCCCAAATCATCTCATTGGGGAAGGATGAAGCTTCAATTCTCTTATCTAAAAATCTTCGAAATAATGGTGTTTCAGTTAATCTTTTATTAAATAAATCTATTGGGAAAGCTATGGATTATGCAAATTCTCGGGGAATTGAAAAGGTAATCTTTGTAGGTGAAGATGAAATTAAAAAGAAAAAATTCAAAATTAAGGATATGTTTAGTGGTGAAGAAAAATTCTTGAGTGAATCTAATCTTCTGAAATCTTTGAAGTAGTTTCTTCCATTAATCCTAATTCTTCTTTCAATTCTAAAAATTCTTCATCACATTTTTCTAGACGAATCTTTATATCTCCGAAATGAGTTTTTTGTTTGAGATAAATTTTTTCGTTATTTGATAAATGAAGTATTGGTACAAATGATGCCAGCCTCTCTTCCCTCTCTGAAGCAAGATGAGAGAATTTTATATGTTCGTTTCCATCATTTATGTGATTCTTTAAAACTCCAAAGATTTTTTTTATCCGAATCTTTAATGGAATGTAATTTTCTTTTGGCATAACCTTTAGTATTGCTTTTTTTGTTTGATGCCCCTTAATTTCTCTTTTAATTCTTCTATTCTCCGTATCTATTGCTTTGTTTAATGCACTCATTAATTCTTTTAAGGTAACTTTTCTGTGTCTTGCCATAGGAGTTCTAGGAATTAAATTTGGTAATTCTCCTTCATCAATATTTAATCTTTCTATTTCTGGCCTTTCTTCTTCTTTTCTCCCATAGAGAGATTCATCTAAACTTTTTATATAACTATTAACTAAAATTTCTGATTTTAGCCTTAAGAGTAATGAACATGCTAATAAAACTTTTGAGGAAATAAAGAAATCTGCCTCTTCTAAGTTTTGAATGATTTCTACATATTTTTCTGCTAGAACTCCAATATCAATATCCCAGGGATCTAACTGCTCTGTTTTTATTAAGTCATAAATAATGGATTGCCAACTTAATTCCTCTCCGGTTATCAAATCGAAGAATTGGTTTTGACCAATTTTATCACCATCCATTTAGATTTAAAATAATGGAATTAATAAAGATTTCTTTAATAGAGTGTCACTAAACAATTACAACATACCGAAAGATTTAAATAGGATTAATCATTAATTCTTTTATCACCTCTTTTTCCCCAGGAGACAGCGGTAGAGCACTATTTTAACGCTTTATCGCATCTCCTAGGGTTTATAATTTTGAAGAAATTATAAACCTTACAATTTTCTAAAGAAAATTGCCTCAAATTTTATTCGGAGAAAAAATTTGCAGGGTGAACCTTACAATTTTCTAAAGAAAATTGCCTCAATTCGGTCGCGTTCTTTGAACTTACTGCGAATTGTAGGGTTGTCTTGCGCAGACGGCTGGTGAGTTTTTTTATTAGAAATTTATTTTGATTCTAGCATCGGTTCAACATTCTTTTTTTCGAATTCTGTTAAGTGGCATCTTCCACAATAACTTCTTCCTTTTCCTGTTGATAAAAATATTCCAGGACCGCATCTTGGACAACTTCTTTCTTTACTTACAATTTTGTCTCCTTCAATTTTATACATTTTGTATTTCTTAGAAGTTGGTTTGTTTGTGTGTTTTTTCTTTCCCTTTATCTTACTTTTGATTGCCATTATTCTGTTTTCTCCTCAGTTTTAGTTTCTTGATTTTCTTCTTTTGCATCTTCTTCAGTTGATGTTTCTTCTGCTTTGGCTTTTGCTTCTTCTGCTTTGGCTTTTGCTTCTTCTTCTGCTTTGGCTTTTGCTTCTTCTTCTGCCTTTTTTTCTTCAGCTAATTTTTTTCTTACCTTTTGTGGAATTACTTCTATGTTATCTTTTGCTTCCTGATTTTCGTATACTAAAACATCTGCAGTAAATACATGTTTTCCAAAATTTGAATTTATTCTTTTTACAATTGTTAAATTTTCATCCTTGCCAATTGCATTTTTTACATCTTCAATTTTTGGTGCAATTTCAGAATTTAGTTCTAAGGTTATTTCTTCCCTACTTAAAAATGGATTCTTTTCTTGCTTAATTATTTTTGTAGATATCATTTTGATCTAATTGCGAATTCCCCTTCATTATTTATTTTCATTCTCTCTGCCATCTCTGATTTTTCTGAATCAAAAATATGAACTCTCCCCTTGAATGAATCGCTTGAAGGAGTCTCTCCACAATTTGTGCATTTATCTCCGGCATAAATCGCCTTACAATTTAAACATGATTTTTCTTTCCTTACCATTTTATTATTTTTTTGCCGCCTTTTTTTCTTTAGCTGCTTCTTGTTTAGCTTGTTTATCTTGTTTTTCTTTATCTGCTTTTACCCATTCTAATTTTCCAAGACCGGGTTGTCTCATTGTTAATCCTAATTTTGGTTCTTCACCTTTGTAGGAAATTGCAACAATTCTTGCAATGCATTTATCTCCTTTTACTAAATTTTTCTTTCCGTCCTTTCCAGTTAAAATTCCGGTATCTGAAAAAGAAACAAAATCATCCATTGTTTGACTTATGTGGATCATTCCCCTAATAACTCCCAAATCAATAAATGCTCCGAAATTTGTTATTTCTTCAATTGTTCCATAAACTAATTCTTGTAATTCTGGTTTGAAAACTATTAATTTAAAAGTTGATTCGTAATATGCCGCCCCATCTCCTGGAATAATTACTCCCTCTTTTACATCTGTGACTTCCAAAACAGCAACGACAATTCCGATATCTTTATCTTGAAAACCGGAATACGATTCCTCCAACTGAGTTCTTACAGCTTCGTCTGTCGGCATCCCAAATTTATTTGGGTCTACTCTTACATGGTCAGTTACTAACATTTCATAGAACATAAATTGATTAGAAAATTTTGGTTTATAAGGTTTTTGATTAAATAATTTCGAGCATTTTTTTTCCGCGGATAGTTAATATTTTATTTTTAACCCGTTCTTTTAAATTTCTATCAAGTGTTGCAAGAATTATCTTCTTTCCCATGATATAATTTACAATTTTAATATCTACATTGGGATTTTTTCCTTCCAATTCTACTACTTTTGTATCAATTTTTTTTAATATTTCAAAGCTTATTTCTGCTGCTTTTTTATCTGCAACTTTCATCCCTTTTTTATCTTTTAAAATTCCCAATTCATTTAAAACATCTTGAGGAACAATCCATTCAATTTTTTCATCAAATATTTCGTCTGCCAAATTTGGAAAATCAATTTTTTGTTTCATACAAGTTAGAATAAAATTTGTATCAATTAATATTTTCATTAAATTATATTGTTAAGAAGATTTAAATAATTACCTTCCATGATAATTTTATGAAAGAGAGGGATCATATTCTTAGAATTTTGAAAGAAACAAAAAGATTAATTGAATCTGGAGATGCGAATGGTTTGAAAAAATTGTCTGAACAGACAATTCAATCTGCTACGATTTCTCAGGATGCTGACCATGTTATTGTTACTGTCTTAGTTTATTCTATTGGAAAAATTATTGAACGAGAACATTATCGTAAAATGGAAGGTTGGAAAGAGTTCTATAATTCTTTGATTGAAAATTTAAAAAATGCTATAAGTTGTTTGGAAAATGAAAATCCTAAAGAATGTAGACTTTACCTTGGAAAAATAAGAAATTCACTAAACAAAATTTCTGGTGATTTGAGTAAATATATTAAATCAGTTTTTCGAAATGCTGAAATAAATAAAGCATTCAGATTATATGAACATGGACTCTCTTCGGAAAAAACTGCCGAAATATTAGGAGTAAGCTTATGGGACCTTGCCTCGTATATTGGCCAATCTTCAATTTCTGATGCTAAAATTAGTGTGAGTCTTCCAGTTAAACAAAGAATTAAAATTGTAGAGGATATTTTTGGATGAAATATTTAATTTTTGACTCTGGCCCAATTATTTCCTTAACTATGAATGGACTTCTCCCAATTTTAGAAAAGTTAAAAGGAATTTTTGAGGGTGAATTTATTTTAACTCCTTCGGTAAAAAGTGAAATTATTGACCGCCCTATGAAAATAAAAAAATATAAACTTGAGGCGATTCAAATAAAAAATCTTTTGGACAAGGGAATTTTTAAACTTTCTTCAGAAATAATTTCGGATAATCATCTTGATTCTGAAATAAAAAGAATTTTGAAAATTACTAATGGGGTTTTGAAAACTGCGCAAACTGGAGAAAAAATTAAGATTATTCATGAAGGAGAAGCTGCTTGTTTGGCTTTTTCTAATCTTTGTGGTGTTGAAAATGTAATCGTTATTGATGAAAGAACCACTCGTCTTTTAACTGAAGCCCCCCATAATCTTGAAAAATTAATGGAGAGGAAACTTCATGTTGAATTGAATTCGGATATATCTTTACTAGATAATTTGAAAAGGTATAAATTTATTCGTTCTGCCGAGTTACTTTATATTGCTTATAAAAAAGATTTATTTGATGTTAAAAAAGATAAACAACTTTTGGATGCACTTCTTTATGGAGTTAAATTTAAAGGTTCTTCTATTTCTTCAGGAGAGATTGAGAAAATTAAAAAACTTGTCTAGTCAGGAATTATCTAAAAAGAGAAGACTTTAAAAGAAATAAAAAAATGTATATAATGTTGGACTTCAATAATTTTCAGGGTTCATAGTTTAATGGTAAAATGGCCGGCTCCAACCCGGCAGCTGCGGGTTCGATTCCTGCTGAGCCCATTTTTTAAATTATATTGTTTATTGCAATAATGATTAAATAGTGAAAAATTTGATTAATTTTATGACACTTATAATGGGGATAAAATCTTATTCTTCTGAATCGGATTCTCGTGAAATAATTCTTGCAGGAGATAGTATGGTTACCTATTTTGAAGAGAATGAAAAAATTCCGGTTTCTAAAATTACAGGGTTTAGTAAGATTGCAACTGGAAAATATTGGGCAATGGGATTTGCTGGAACTTATACCCCCCCTCTTCGAACTTTCTTTAGAAATTTGAAATCTGAAGATGCTTCTAAAAATACTGTTGAGGATGCTATTCAGAAAAAATATTTTAGCGAGGTTAATGATTTTAATACTCGTGTTGCTAAAAAATATGGTGAAGATTGCTCGGTTCATTTTTTGTTAGCTTCATCTAAACCTGAACTTGGAATTTATCTTGTAGATAGGATGGGAAATATTTTGGATGAACCTATTGATGAGGATTTCGAGGAAGATTATATTTTTATTGGTTCGGGAAGTGAATTTGCTAAAAAATATTTTGAAAGAAAACTTGGAAACAGATATATTGACCGAAAGGAAATTGGGCATTCGCTTGCTATAAACTCTGCATATGAATCTATTAATAAAAATGAAGATCCATTTACTAGCGGACCTGTTGAATTAATTATTGTTAAAGAAAATAAAGTTATAAATCTTGGTTCTAAACAAACTGCCTGTCAAAAAAGAGATGGAAAAAAATCTCTAGATAATCTAATTGAAGAAACTGCATAATTTTTTTGCCTCTTCGAGAAAACATTTATAAATATCTTATTCATAATCCTATTAGGAAGATGGTGATAAAAAAAGTTATTGAGAAGGATTCTTCAGTTAAACCTACTAAACGTAAAATGACTGCTAGAGAACGAGAGGAACTTTTGATAGAAAATTTTGTAGGACTTCAACAAGCGATGACAAATCTTTCGATAAAATTTGGTGGACTTTCTGATAATATCTCTAAACTCTTGGAAATCTTTGAAGATGCTGCAAAAAGTTTTGTTAAAGATGGAAAAACTGATGATAAGGAAATGTTAAATAAAATTAATGCACTTATAGATCAAAATAAAACTATTGCAAGAGGTCTTGTTTTGATGGATGGAAAATTAAGTGCTCCTGTTAACTCTTCTTCAATTAAATCTGAAAAACCTTCCCCCCTTTCTGCCCCTAATTTTGGAGAAAAACCTCCTAAACCAAAACCTCTTCCAATCCGATGATTCAAAAAGAAGTATCTAAAATCTCAGATAATTTATTTGTTAGAAAATTTGTTTTATCAATGATTAGATCTCTTGAATGTAAAAACTTTCCCCCCAAAGGAAAAGTTTGTATTGATTCTGAACTAGTCCCGAAAATTTCGAATAATATTGCTCATGCATCTATGGGTCAAAAAATTATTCCTCCACGAATTAAAAAAAATGTTCCTACAAAAAACTCCTTAGTTCAATCTCGTTCCAACTTGATTTCCCCAATTAAAAATGTTCAACTTAATGAGACCCCCATAAACCCAATTTCTCAAAAATCCTTTCCACCTCAACGAAATTTTCCCGTGCCAGTTGTTCCCCCTCAATCAACTTTTCACCCTCAAGAATCTCATCCCCCTCAGAATGTCGCCCCTAAAATTGTAGAAGCTTGGCAAAAATCTCCAGTCCAGATCCCATCTTCAATTTTAGATTCTCCCGAACTATCAAAAATTCGTCAATTACTTCGAGACCCTTCTGTTTTCTCTGTTGAATGTCTTGGAAACGACAAACCTCTAAGAATAATACGTTCTGGACAAAGACAAATGACAAATATCTCATTAAACAAGGAAGAAATATCTACCCTTTTGAAAAAATTCTCTAGTGAATCTCGCATCCCCTTATTTGATGGAGTATTTAAAGTTGCTGTGGAGAATCTTCTTTTGAATGCAGTTATTTCGGGAATTATAGGTTCAAAATTCATAATAAAAAAACAGATTCATTAATCTTGAGATAAGATAAACTTAAAAATAGTTTTTGCATTTTAATAAAATGAAAAGTGAAATTACAAAAGGAAAATTATTGAAGTATTTTGATTTGACTGAAACTGCTTTTGAGAAAGTTAAAAATAATATTTTCGATGGAAAGGAATCTGAAGCTAAGGAAATAATTGAGATGGTTGGAAATTATTTATCTGATGCTCACCATTTCGAAGATAATGGGGATTTCGTTAATGCATTTGCCGCGTTGAATTATTCTCACGGATGGTTAGATTCTGGAGTTCGTCTTGATATTTTTGATGTTGACGATGATAAATTATTTACAATTAAGTAATCCCGCTCCCAAAACCCTTAAATATGTAACCTTCTTTTTTAATTAATGAAACAAAAAACTTGGGTGATTAGTTTGGGAGGTTCACGAATTGTTCCTGGAGAAGTTGATGAGAAATTTTTGAAGAGATTTAAGAAATTTGTAGATTCTCATTCTTCTGAAAAGTTTGTTGTTGTGACAGGAGGGGGATCAACTGCAAGAAAATATATTTCTGCATTAAGAAGAGCAGATAAAAAAACTAAATCTCAATCAATCGAAGGTATTGCGATTACTCGATTGCATGCCAATTTTATGGCTAGATTTTTTGGAGATAGTGCAAATGAAGTTATTCCTAGAAGCATGAAAAAAGTAAAAAATCTTTTGAATAAAAATCAAATAGTTTTTTGTGGTGCTCTAAGATATAAGAAAAAAAATACCTCGGATGGAACTTCGGCAGAACTTGCTAATTATTTTAAATGTCCTTTTATAAATTTAACAAATGTTAATGGATTGTACACTTCAAATCCTCAGAAAAATAAAAATGCTAAATTAATTAAAAAGATAACTTGGAAAAAATTTAAGATTGTTGTTGATAAGATAAAATATAGTGCTGGACAACATTTTGTTTTAGACCAATTAGGTGCAAAAATAATTCTTGATAAAAAGATTCCTACCTATATTGTTGGGTCAATTAAAGAAATGGAAAATATTCTAAATGAGAAAAAGTTTGAAGGGACTTTAATTGAAGGATGAAAGATCTGAATTTTTTTTCTTCTAAAGATTCTATATTCTTAAAAAAAATTAAATCTAAAACTGATTTGAAAAATTCGGATTCTTGCGATGGTTATCTTTTGAAAACTTCTGAAAAGGAAGCTAGGAGAATTATTGATTCCTTAAAAGGTTCTGGAAAAATTATTGCGCTTTCTGGAGGGGATGACGCCTTTAATCGTCGAGCAATTGAAACCTTAAGAATTGACTATCTTATTTCTCCTGAGGGAAATTTTAAAAGACATACCTTAAAACAACGAGATTCGGGAATAAATCATGTTGTTGCTAAAGAGGCTAAACTAAAAAAGATTTCTTTTGTTGTTGATCTTTCCGAAATTCGAAATCTTGGGAAAATTGAAAAATCTTTGAGATTAGAAAGTTTAATTCAAAATATTAAAATTTGTAAACGTGAAGGTTCTTCAATAAAAATTGCAAATCTTTCTAAAAATAAAAATAAAATTATAGGTGAAATGTCTAGAAAATCTTTTGGAATGAGTCTTGGAATGAGTAGTGAGCAATCTCGAGAATCTACAAACTTTAAAAGATAATTATAAAAAGCAATTATCTTAACTATTAATAAGATGGTGTCAATAAATGGTCTTGTAACTGGAGCTTTTTTCGGAATTGGAAATCAAATAAATCATCTTCCTGCAGCAGAATTGATAATTTTTGAAATTGGAGTTATATTGATTATTTCTGCGATTCTTGCATTTATTGCTAAAATGTTAAAACAACCGTTAATTCCTGCATATGTTCTTGCCGGATTACTCATTGGCCCTCTTGCACTTGGTCTTTTAAAAAATATGGATTTAATCTCTGCATTTTCTGAAATTGGAATTGCATTCCTTCTTTTTGTTGCAGGTTTAGAAATTTCTTTTAAAAAAATAAAAGAAGCTAATCTTAAAAAAATTGCAATAATTGGATTATTTCAGGTTGCACTAATTTTTGCTGTTGCCGTTTTACTCAGTAGTTTTTTAAATTTAAGTACTCTTCAGGCTGCTTATATTGGTATTATTTTAGCATTTGGTTCTACAATGGTAGATATCAAACTTCTTGCAGATAAGGGGGAACTAGTTACTCTTCATGGAAGACTGGTTTTAGGAATTTTATTATTTCAAGATTTGATTGCAATTATTGCTATTGCAATTTTTACAACTGGAGGGTTTGCATTTTTACCAATTGCAATTTCTTTTGCTAAACTTTTAGGGATGGTCGCAGGTGCAATGATTTTACAAAAATTTGTATTGAATCGTTTATTTAAATTTTCTGCTAAATCTGCCGAATTATTATTCCTTTCATCTCTTGCAGTTCTTTTCTTATTTATAATCACCTCTTATATCCTTGAGCTTTCAATAGTTATCGGAGCATTTATTGCAGGAGTTTCTTTGGCAAACTCTCCATTTAAATTAGAATTAGAATCTCGTGTTTCTCCACTTCGGGATTTTTTTGCTATTCTTTTCTTTGTCGCATTAGGAATTCAGATAGTTTTCACCGGAATTGGAGAACGACTTTTATTGTTGAGTTTTTTACTTGTTGGTGCGATGATAATAAAACCAATTATTACATTAGTTCTTTTGAGAATTACTGGATATCAAGCGAAAACTAGTTTTATGACCTCCATCTCACTTGCCCAGTTATCTGAGTTTTCATTAATAATTGGAATGCTCGGAGTTTCTGTAGGGGTTTTGGATATGTCTATTTTCTCGACAATTATTCTTGCAACTATAATCACCATGTCTGTAACCCCTTACCTCATAGAATATAAAGAACGAATGTATAAAGTTTTTAAATATCCCATAAGAATTCTTAGATATCTTCCAATAAAAGAAACTTCAGGGTATGATTCTAATAAAACATATGAAACTCTTTTAATTGGTGCCCATAGAAGCGGTTCTGTTTTATTAAAGAAACTTATGAAAAATAAAGAAAAATTACTAGTCTTGGATCATAATCCTGAAGTAATCAACAAATTAATTGACAATAAGATTTCTTGTGTTTATGGAGATTTGAATAGTCCCGAGATATTTAATAAAATAAATTTGAAAGATTTAAAGTTAGTTGTTTCCACGGTTCCAAATTATAAGGAAAATTTAAGGTTAATAAAAGTTTCAAAGGAAGTTTCTCCTCGGACTAAGGTTGTAGTTACTGGTTCCCGAATTAGTGAAACTTTGGACCTTTATTCTGCAGGTGCAGATTATGTGATTACTCCAAAAATCTTGGCAGGAGAAGAAGTTTCTGGAATGATTAATTCTAAAAAACAAGATTTTAAAAAATTGAAAAATGAACATCTTAAGCGATTAAACGAAATCCATAAATTACTTTACTAAACCTTAAAAACTCTTAATCTATAAATTTAAATGGATGAAAAATTGATTGTTGAATCTTTGTCCCCCATTGAAAAAGAACTTTTGCAAAATTTATCTGATGAATTTATTAGTCTTGATGAATTATCTGGTGAAAATAATCGAGATAAAACTACAAATATTAGGGCAATGAATTTTTTAAAAAATAAGAACCTTATTGAAACAGAAACTTCGGAAGAAAAAATTGTTATCTTGGGAATTCTCGGAATTCATTATTTGAAAAATCGGCTTCCAGAAAGGGCACTTTTGAATAAACTTATTGAAAAAAAATCTATTTTGTTTTCTGAAATAAGAAATTTATGTAATTTAAACGTCAATGAGGCAAAAATTGCCTTAGGTACTTTGAAAAAAAAAGGAATCATTGAAATCTCTAATGGAAAAATTTTCTTGGATTCAAAGGGAGCAAATATTTCTAATAAAATGATTGAAGAATTATTTCTGGAAAAATTGCCTTTGGAATTTAACTCTCTGGATAATCTTGATAAAAAAACTTTCCAGAATTTAAAATCTAGAAAAGATATTGTAGAATTGGAAATAAATAAAAAAATTTCTATTCGTTTAACTGAATTAGGTAAAACTATTTTGAAAATGGATTTAGATGTTGATTTGATAGAACAATTAACTCCAAAAATAATTAAACAGAATTCTTGGAAGGGTAAGAAATTTAGAAGATATGACTTGAATTCCCCGGTTCCTAAAATTTATGGTGGAAAACGACATTTTGTAAATCAATCTAAGGATTATGCTAAAAATACTTGGTTAGAAATGGGTTTTAAAGAAATGCAGGGAAATATTATTGATACTAGTTTTTGGAATTTTGACACTTTGTTTACTGCACAGGACCATCCTGTTCGAGAGATGCAAGATACATTTTTTATTAAAAATCTTTTGGGAAAACTTCCAGAAGATAAGATAGTTAATAAGGTTAAAATGGCCCACGAGGGAGGAATTGATGGAAGTAAAGGTTGGGAATATTCTTGGGACTTGGAAAAATCTAAAAAAATTGTTATGCGGACGCACACTACTTGTCTTTCTACAAGAAAATTGAAAGAACTTGGAGAATCAGGAGAACTTCCTGCGAAATATTTTTCTATCGGAAAAGCATTTAGAAATGAAACTGTTGATTGGTCTCATGGATTTGAATTTAATCAGTCTGAAGGGATTGTAATTGATGAAAATGCAAATTTTAGGCAGTTACTTGGATATTTGAAACAGTTTGCTAAAAAAATGGGTTTTGAAAAAATTAGGTTTAGACCGGCATATTTTCCCTATACAGAACCTAGTTTGGAAGGAGATGTTTGGAATGAAAAAAAGCAAAAATGGGTAGAGGTTTTTGCTGCAGGAATTTTTCGCCCGGAAGTTACTGAACCTCTTTTGGGAAAACCAATTCCTGTTTTGGCTTGGGGACCTGGATTTGATAGGATGATTATGGAGTTTTACAAGATTACGGATTTACGAGAGATGTATAAAAATGATATAAATAAATTAAGAGAGATGAAATTTTGGAGGAAAAATTAAATGACAATACTTACTTTTAATAAAAAGGAATTAGAAAAGAAAGTTGGGAAAATTACTAAGAATTTGGAAAAGAAGATTACTGAAATGGGCACCCCAATTGAAGAAATTACCGATAAAGAACTTTCTGTTGAAGTGTTCCCTAATCGTCCTGATTTGCTTTCATTAAATAATTTTTCCAGAGCATTAAATCAATTTAATGAAGTGAGAAAATTAGCTAAATTTGTAGTAAATAAACCTGAAAAAAATTTTAAAGTTGTCGTCGATAAATCTGTAAAAGACATAAGACCTTATACGGTTTGTGCAATTGTTAAAAAATTAAATTTGGATGATGAAAAAATTGTTGAATTAATTGACCTTCAAGAAAAACTTCATAATTCTATTGGAAGAAAGAGAGAAAAAATTGCTATCGGAATTTATCCTTTAGAAAAAATTAAATTTCCAATAAAATTTGTTGGTAGGAGTCCTAGTGAGATTAAGTTTCGTCCATTGGAATCTGAAAATGAAATGACTGCTAACCAGATTTTGAAAAACCATCCTTCAGGAATTGAATATTCTAAACTTCTTGAAAATGAAAAAATCTTCCCTATTTTCGTTGATGCGGAAGATAAAATTCTTAGTATGCCTCCAATAATTAATTCTGAAGAAACTGGACGAGTGAATATTAAAACTAATGAAATTTTTGTTGAATGTTCAGGACATAATCTTGCTTATTTGAAAAAAACTCTTAATATTATTTTATCTTCAATTTCTGAAATGGGAGGTTCAATTTATTCTGTTGAAATAAAAGATTCTAAAGGTAAAAATTTTATTTCTCCGAATATGTCTTTTGATGAACTTGGTTTTGAAATAAAAAATCTTGAAAAAACTTTAGGGATAAATCTTAAGGAATCTGAAGTTAAAAAATATCTTGGAAGAATGGGGATTGGATATGTTAATCGTAAGGGAAATTCTTTTGCATTGATTCCCCCCTATAGAACAGATATTTTGCATTGGATTGATTTAACTGAAGAAATTGCGATTGCTCATGGTTATGAAAATTTTGAACCTGAAATTCCTGAAATTTCTTCAATTGCAATAGAAGATCCTCGAGAAAAAACTAAACGAATTATTTCTGAAATTTTATCAGGTGCTGGACTTTTGGAAACTTCTTCATTCCATTTAGTTGCTAAAAAAAATGTGAAGAAAATGCATTTTAATTATAAGGATTTTATTGAGGTCGAGGATTCTAAAACTGAAAGAGAGGTTCTTAGAATTGATATGTTAACTAATCTTTTACAAATCTTCTCTGAAAATTCTGATTCTGCCTATCCTCAAAAAATCTTTGAAATGGGGAAAGTTTTCTCAAAAGATTTATTTGAAAAATCAGAAACTGGAATTGTTGAAAAAGAGAACTTATCAATTGCAATGATTGATGAAAAAATAACTTTTACAGATTTGAAACAGATTTTAGATTATCTTTTTAAGATGTTGGATTTAAATTATAATATTGAAGAAATTGAAGATAATAATTATATTTCTGGAAGAGTTGGTAAAATTGTTGTGGAAGGTAAAAATGTTGGAATTATTGGTGAATTGGCTCCTAGAGTTATAAAAAATTGGAAAATCAAAATGCCGATTATTGCTCTTGAAATGAATTTGGATTTTTTGTTTTAAATAATTTTTATCCGAAATAACCGTTTTTATAATGAGTATTGTTCTCTTCTATTCCTAATTCAAATTTTTCAATTATTTTTTTGATTATTATTTTTATTTCTTGCCATTCTGCGAATGATTCGGTTACAAAATCTGCTTCTTCCATTTCACTATAAACTGTATCTAATCCAATAACCTTAATTTGTAATTTTGAAAGTCTTGAATAAACTTTTTTCATCTCTTCCTTATCTTCCATAGAAATATTTTTTAAAAGTGAAAAAATAAAAGTTGGTGGAGAAACTGGCGTTATTAGAGTTTCTAATAAATTCAAATAAGCAGATAATTTTTCGTGAATTGTTCTCCTTACTTCTCTTACTAAAAATCTTGTTTCTTTTTCTATGTTTTTTTCTATGTCAAAATCTTCTGCTAATTTATTGAAATCTGGTAACTTAAATTTCTCTTTCATTAAATCATATTCTTCTCTGATATCTTTCTCTGAATCCATAGAATATTCATTAAGAGAGCATTTATAAATTTAAGGAATAAGGAATATTAGGCCGCAGTAGCTCAGTTGATAGAGCGTTACATTGGTAATGTAAAGGTCACGGGTTTGATCCCCGTCTGTGGCTTAATTTTCATCTTCAATTCTTACTGCATCAATTACTCTTCCAGTAGTTTCTATTCCGATGTCCCAAATTGAAGATGCACTTTCACCTAACCACCCTACATATAAATAAATTCCGCTAACAATTCCTCTTGGAGAGGTGATATCTACATTATTTGAATTAAACATTCCTGTTGCTGAAACATAAAATAATAGGGCGATTAACGCAATTGCGATTATTTTTATCTTTCTTGTATGGTGTTCCATCTTGAGGAAATATAAACCAATAACTGCTAAAATTCCGATCACTATCGATTCAATTATCATATTATTAATAATCTCTTTTCATATAAAAATGTTTTTATATGGATAAATCTTTATTTTTTTAGGTGATTAAATGCAAAAAATTTATCTATTTAGACATGGACAAACGACCTATAATCGTGATGAGAAATTTACAGGATTTATAGATTCTAAACTTACAGATGCCGGAAAAAAACATGCGGAAATTATTTCTAAAAAGATGAAAACCAAAAAATTTCAGGTTGCAATCCATACCCGGTTGTCTCGTTCTAAAGATACTTTGAAACCTGTTTTGAAAAATCACAAAGAATGTGTTTTTATTATGGAGGATAATCGTATGATTGAAAGAAGTTATGGAAATTTAGCTGGAAAAACCCATAAATCTATTATAAAAAAATATGGTTTAGAAAAATATAATCAATGGCACAGAGGTTATTCAATTGAAAATCGTCCGCCGAAGGGTGAATCTTTTGAAGATGTTGAAAAAAGGGTAAAAAGTTTTATTAATGATTTAAGAAAATTTATGCTGAATAATAAAGTTAATGTTGCTATATCTGCACATGGAAATTCTATTAGATTGTTTAGAAAAATAATGGAAAAAGCTTCGGTTAAAAAAACTATTAAATGGAATATTCCTTATGATAAGGTTTTTGAATATAATATAAAATGAAAATGCTTGAAAAATTTGAGATGAAAAAATTTGTTTGGATTTTTTTCTTTATCATTTTTAGTAGTTTTGTTTCTGCAGATAGTGCAAATTATAATTTGTTGGATAATGGAATTGTAGAAGTTCAGATTAATTTGGATTCTTCTAGAGAAATATTACTTCCACGAACTTATTCTGGATTAGAGTCTTCTTCAACCTATCAAATAAATGAGGGCGTTCTTTATTCTGAAAATCCTGCAATTATAACATTTTCAACTAAAAGTTATTCAGATAAATCCTCTTCTGAACTGCTTTTTATATTGCCCCAATTTTCTATTTCTGAAATTGATGTAACTGTTTTATTGCCTGAAGGAAGTGTTCTCTCGGATGGTTTGGTTTTTCCAAAAGATTATGAAATTTCAACAAATGGGAACAATATAATTTTTTCTTGGAAAGATTTTGATGAAAATGAAATAATTTTATTTTATCGAAGTTCTTCTTCAGAGAATTTTGGACAGAAAATTTTATTTTATTTTTTAATAATTGTTATTGTTATTTTTTTTTATTTTCAGAAAAGAAAGTATAAAAGAAATTTAAAAGAAATAAGAAATGCTGGTAAAAAGAAAATTGCTAAATTAAAGGAAAAGGAAGATGATTCAATTACTAAAAATTTATTTGGTGATGAAAAAAAAATCCTTAAATATTTGTTATCTAAAAAGGATAAATCTTCTTGGACAAAAGAGATGGTTAACGATTTGAAAATTCCGAAAGTTAGATTAAGTCGGAAATTGAGAAGTCTTTCTGAAAAGGGTTTAATCAAAAAGGAACCTCATGGAAATGAAAATCGTATTAAATTGATTAAAAAATAATGGAATCAAATAAAAGAAGTGTTGCAAAGGCAATTAGTTTTAGAATTCTTGCTACAATTTTAACTCTTATCCTCTTAATTTATTTTACTGGAAATTGGGCAATTGCTGGAGCGATTGGTGCTTCTGATTTTATCTCAAAATTAGTTCTCTATTATGCTCATGAACGTTCTTGGGAAAAAATTTCTTGGGGAAAGGGTTCGTGAAACCTCTGTTTCATCTTGTTTCACGTACTACTTATATACAGTTTTTTGTAAGGTTTAATGTAACCTAATTAATTGAAAGGAGGTTATAAATAAAACAATGAAAAAAATAAGTTCAATATTAATGTTAGTGCTTTTAACAGTTAGTACTTTTGGGAATGTTATTGCTCAATCAGATGATTCCGGAATTGGGATTGATTTGAAAAGAGTAGATAATAAAGCAGAAGTTGGATTGTTTGAAGATTTGGCTGATGCTGTAGGAGTTATGTTTACCTTTAATAAGGAAAAGAAAATTGAAAGAATTCTTGCTCGTGCAGATAAGCGATTATATGAAATTAATTTGTATTCTAAAAGTAATCCAAAAAAACTTGCTAGATCTCAGAAAGCCTATAATAGATTTATTAAAGATGTGGATACTACCTTGGAAGGTCTTGGGAAATCTGAAAGAGATTCTGAGAGAATCCTTGAAGTTTATGAAGGTGTTGAAAAAATGCTTGAATTCCACCACCTAAAAGCTGAAGAAATTGAAGTTGAAGAATCTAGGGAATTGAGAATTTCTCAATTAGAAAAAATTCCTATGAGGGCTATTGCAACTCTTGGGAATATAGAACCTACTGATTTAACTGCTACTTCCGAAGACTGGGTAATCGCAGATGAAGATGATAGAGACTTATCATTTATTAGAAGTCTTATCTGGAGAATAAAAAACTCGGATATGGATCCTAGATCTAAATATTTCTTACTCAAAAGAATTAGAAATTATTTGGCTGAAAGAACCTCACAAGATGATGATGATAGAGATTTATCCTTTTTAAGGAATTTGATTGAGAGAATTAAAAATTCTGATATGGATAGGGAAGATAAAATTGCTATGTATAAAAGAATTAGAAATTATCTTGCATCTCAAGGTTCCGATTCCTCTGGAGATGTATGTTCTAAAGATTTATCGTTTATAAGAACTATAATTGAAAGAATTAAGAATTCTGATATGAGTGAAGATGAAAAGAATATTCTTTACAAAAGAATTAGAAATTTTTTAGATCTTTATGTAGATGAATGTTCTGAAGATGATGGATCTCAAAGTAATACCTTCTTTGAAGATTTGATTGAGAGAATTAAAAATTCTGATATGAGTGAAGATGAAAAGGCAGACATGTATCAAAGAATTAGAAATTTTCTAAATGCGAATCATAATGATGAAGAATCTGATGAAAATTTTGGAGAGGGATTTAATCCATCTAAAAAAGGAATATTAGTTTATCCAAGTTATTCTGATGAGGATTTTGAGGATGAGGATTTTGATGAGGATTTTGAGGATGAGGATTTTGAAGGAGATTATAAAAGCCTAAAATCTGACAGATTTGATAGAGATTCTGTAAAGAAATTCACATACAAATTTGGAAAAAAGTAATTTTCTAGCAAATTAAATTTTTATTTTTATTTTTATTTTTTGGCCCTTTCGGGCCGTTAATTTTTTATAGAGTTCTACTATTAGAAACAAATAAATACTGGTTTTGATTTTGATTTTGATGATTTTGAGGATATTAAAATTGGTGGTGTTGGTTAGTGGTTTAATTTTGATACTTTTGTCTTCTGGATTTATTTATAAAAATATTCCAATTGAACCAATAGATTTCATTATGGAAAAATTTGATTCTGGTCCAAAAGAGATAATAAATTATGAAAATGTTCCAGTTTTTATGGAGAATTTAAGATTTGATGATAAAAATATTTCTTTTTTTATTGGGGAATCTTGTGATGAAGATAGGAAATCTACAATGATCTCTGCTTTTGAAATATTTGAAAATGAAATCGGCATTATTTCTTTTTATGAATCCTATGGGGAAGATCCAGATATTAGAGTTACTTGTTCTGATGAGTCTATAAAAACAGGTGACAAAACTTTTAAGGCTGGAGAGGGAGGGCCTTCAAAGGTAATTAACACTAGTAATTTTAAAATCATTGGAGAAGGAATAATTAATTTGTATAAAAAATCTGAGTGCATTACTCCAGTTGTAGAAATTCATGAAATTTCTCATGTCTTTGGTTTTGATCATTCTTTGAACCCTAAAAGTATTTTGCATAATGTTTCTGAATGTGATCAAAAAATAACTCCAGATATGTCTGAATTAATTAGAAATCTTTATTCTGTTGAACCTCTTCCAGATGCAGTTATAAAAAACTTGACTGCCATAAAAAGAAAACGATATGTAGATTTTAATTTGACAGTTTTTAATGAGGGTCTTGTAGATATTTCAAATATTAGTTTAACAGTCGTTTCTAAAAAAGGTGAACTTGAAGAATTTTTCCTTAATGAGATAAAGGTTGGTGAAGGAAGAACTATTAAAATGTCAAATCTTCGTTTACCTTTTGGAAGTAGAATTGATTCTCTAGAATTTTTTATAGATTATAAAAATTCTTTAGAGGAATTGAATGAAAATAATAATTATGCAAAGATGAATCTAGCGCAATAAAGATTAAAAAGTCTGTATTAACTTTCTTATAATGGAAAATGAGGTTAATAGTTATTCTGCAGAAAATTTGCAATATTTGAAAATTTTGAAAGCTTTGATGGAACTTCCATTCCAAGTTGGAAAGAATTTACTTTTTGATTTTCTTGAAGGAAATTATAAGAATAAATCTATTATTAATAATAAACTTGATGAACTTTATAATTTTGGAACGCTTCACTGGCAAAAAGATAAACTTTTTCATGAACTTGATAGGCTTGAACAAAATGGAATGATTGAATTATCTGCTAGCGATTATAATAAATTTGTCAAAGTCTATAAATTAACAATTAAAGGAAGAAATGAAATTACAAATCCTACATTGAATAATAAAAAAGTAGTTAATAAAATAAATTTTAAAAATACGGAGATTACTGAAGAGGACAGATTTAAATTTCGTGAGCTTGATTTCTTTTTGAATAAATTTAATGAAGGACAGAAGAAAGCAATAATTTCTGACGCAAATAAAATTTTATGTGTTGCGGGTGCCGGTTCCGGTAAAACTACTGTATTAACTAAGCGAATTGAGTTTTTAGTTAAATACAGGAATGTCTCTCCTGAAAAAATTCTTGCAATTACATTTACTCGAAAAGCGAGAATTGAAATGGAAAAACGATTGATAAAACTTGGAATTGAAGGAATTAAAGTTCATACATTTAATTCTTTTTGCGAAGGTATTTTAAAAAAACATGGAGATTTTATTTATGGTCGTCAAATTAAAGTTCAGGAATATAAGGATAAAATTCTTGCAATGAATATGGCATTGGCATCTCTGGGAATTGATATGGAAGATGCAATTGTTAGATACTTTACTCCCCAACAAAGAAAATTTAGAACAGGAAACCAGTTAGCAAATAGTTTTATGAATGATTGTTTTTCTGTTATGGATTATTTTAAATCTACTGAAGAAGATGAATATGATTTCAGCAAAGGTGTTGAAAATAAAGATAAGAGTAACGCTAAGATGATCTACCAAATAATTCAATATTTGAAAAGTCATATGGAAATTCAAGGTCTTCGCGATTATTCCGATCAACTGATTGACTCTGTGAAATTTCTTGAGGAAAATTCTTCTTCTATTCCTTCTTTTGAACATATTTTAGTTGATGAATATCAGGATGTGAATTCTATTCAAATAAAATTATTGGAATTGTTAAATTCTGAAAATTTGTTTGCTGTTGGAGACCCTCGACAATCTATTTTTGGATGGAGGGGCTCAGATATCAATTATATTATCAATTTTGAAAAAACTTATGGTTCCTCTGAAATTATACATCTAACAAAAAACTATCGAAGTTCTAAAAAAATTGTTAATTTTATGAATCATTCTATTAGGGAATTAGGTTTACCTGATTTAGATGGAAATCTAGAAGATGATGAGACTGAAATAAAAATTCTTGGTTTTGATTCTGAAGAAACTGAAAGAATTTTTATCATTGACCAAATTAAAAATTGTAATGAAAATTTTGGAGAAATTTTTGTTCTTTCTAGAACAAATAGACAATTAATGGAACTCTCTCAAAAAATGAAACTCTTGAAAATCCCCCATTCTGTTAAAACGGATGAAGTCCGCCGTCCGACAGATTCTATTGAAAACTCTGTAACCCTTGCAACAATTCATGCAATAAAAGGTTTGGAGGCAAAAAAAGTTTTTGTGATGGGATGTAATGAACAAAATTTTCCCTGCAAAGCAAATGATCATCCTGCTGTGGAAATTGTTAAAACAGAAAATTATGATAAATTGGAAGAAGAAAAAAGATTGTTTTATGTTGCTATTTCTCGTGCAAAAAAAAGATTATATTTAACATATTCCGGAAAAAAACCAACATATTTTATAACTGATGAAATGGTTGAACTTGGAAAGTGAGATAGTAATTACTAGTTAATGGTTACAAATAGTAAGATTTAAATAGAGTTATTTGATTTATTTTTTATGAATAAATCAGAAATTGAGTATCTTGAAATGCTCTCAAAAGTTACACAGAAAATTAATGAAGTTGAACCAGATTATTTAGATACTGGTCAGCTTGACCGCGGTCTTGAAGATAATGAAAATCATCCAAGATATTTTGGATATAAAACTGGATTGAATACTGATTTTGAGAACTATCTTTCTGACCAAATTGTTTCAGATAAATCTCATTTAAGTGTTTTGGATGTTGGTTCTGGAAGAGGAGCTTTTTTGGGAGATTTAGAAAAAATATTTGGAGAGAATATTTCTTGCTTTGGAATTAGTAAAATTAATTTTGAAAATCCTTTATTTACAAAAAATCATTATATTATTGGAGATGCTTTTAATGAGGGAGAGGATTATATTTTAGATAAAATTCCAGATAATTCTATGAATCTCGTAACTTCCCAATTTGTAGATCATCCTGAAGATCCTAGAAAACTTTTAAATTATCTTAAGAATGTTTCTCGGATACTTGTTCCTAATGGAATCTCCAGACATCTTGGAAATTCTTGGGAAAATAACAAGTTAGATAATATAAAAAATTTTCTTGAAGATTCTGGAATTGAAATGAATTATGAATTTAAGTTTAATATCTGTAATAATAAATATGTTGGTGGAACAATAATTAGATTATTAAAAAACCATTAAAATTTATTTTTAATCGAAACAATTTTTCCTGTAACCAACCCAATTCTTGAAGATTGAATTGCAGATTCTTCAGTTAAACTTATTACTAAATTTAATCCTTTTTTGGGTTCTTTTCCTTCTCCCTTAATTAATAAATCTAAATTTTCTTTTGAATTGAGCCTATATCTTGATCTTAAAAATCCCATCTCATCTAATCCTGCAATTAACTCAATTTTATAACCTTCAATACTTTTTCTTCCATTAATTATTCCCCCCTCACTCAAACTATATTCCGAACCTCCTTCAGTTATAAATTTTTTTCCAAAATATTTTGAAATATCTTCAGGGTTATATTCTCTCCCAAATAACATATAAATTTATTCTTTTAAGTTTTATAAATTTTTTGTTTTTGCGAATTTGAACAAATCCCTTTCGGGAGAAAATGCTCCCGCCTCGGCAGTAAAC
>CAZTIP010000002.1:139933-192647 GCA_964613185.1 Candidatus Woesearchaeota archaeon
TGCATAGCCTTCGGCGAATTTGAACAAATCCCTTTCGGGAGAAAATGCTCCCGCCTCGGCAGTAAACTGCATAGCCTTCGGCGAATTTGAACAAATCCCTTTCGGGAGAAAATGCTCCCGCCGGGATTTGAACCCGGGTCACCGCCGTTCTCCAAAAAATCTCTAGGAGATTATTGGTGACTGCCCAAGCGGACATGAAGTTTGACATCTCATCGACTAAAACTTCTCACCTCTTGAGAGGGCGGCATCCTTGGCCACTAGACTACGAGAGCATTATAAGTAGATAAAAAAGTGATATAAAAAGTTATTGAATTTTGTTCGTAATGTTTTAAAAGTAATTAATCTTCAAGGTTTTATGAAAGAAATTAATTTTGCGAAAATTGAAAAAAAATGGCAAGGCCGTTGGGATACTAATAAAATTTTTGAAGTTAAAGATTCTGGCAAAAATAAATTTTATGTTTTAGAAATGTTTCCCTACCCTTCAGGAGATGGGCTACATATGGGACATGCATGGAATTATACTATTGGAGATATTTATGCCAGATTTAAAAAAATGAATGGATTTAATGTTTTACACCCCATGGGTTACGATGCCCTTGGTTTGCCTGCAGAAAATGCTGCAATAAAAAAAGGAATCCACCCAGAAAATTATACTAATAATTCTGTTAAAAATTATATCAAACAACAAAAAGCTCTCGGACTGAGTTATGATTGGTCCAGGGTTGTAAATACTGCATCTCCGAAATATTATAAATGGGACCAATGGATTTTTTTAAAAATGTTTGAAAAAAAACTTGCCTATCAAAAAAATAGTTCTGTTAACTGGTGTTCTAAATGTGATACAGTTCTTGCAAATGAACAAGTTCATGATGGAAAATGCTGGAGACATGATGAAGAGGATGTTGAAGTTAGAAAATTGAATCAGTGGTTTTTTAAGACTACTAAATATGCAGATGAACTTTTGGAAGGTTTAGAAAATTTGAATTGGCCTGAAAAAACAAAAACTATGCAAAAAAATTGGATAGGAAAAAGTCAAGGTGTTGAAATTAATTTTAAAATAGATGGTGAAAACTGGCCGATTTTTACAACTCGTCCAGATACTATTTTTGGAGTCACTTTTATGGTTGTTTCCGCTCAACATCCTAAACTTGATAATTTAATTACTGAAGAACATGCTAATGAAGTAAATAATTTTTTAAAAAATAATGGAAATGTTAGTGAGAAAAATTTTGGCAATCTTGAAAAAAAAGGAGTTTTTACAGGAAATTATGCAATCAACCCTGTAAATAATGAAAAAATCCCTGTTTATGTTGGAAACTTTGTTGTTGCAGATTATGGCTCTGGAATGGTTATGGCTGTCCCTGCTCATGACCAAAGAGACTTTGATTTTGCTAAAAAATACAATATTAAAATTAAAAAAGTTATTTCTGCCGAGGGGGAAAATTGTGCATATAATGGTCCTGGAAAATTAATTAATTCTGGAAAATTTAATGGTTTAGAAAACTCTGAAGCAGGAGATAAAATCATAAAATGGTTAATAAAAAATAAAGTTGGAAAGAAACTTACTCAATTTAAGTTGAGAGATTGGGGAATTTCTCGTCAGAGATATTGGGGAACTCCGATTCCTATTATCCACTGCAAAAATTGTGGTGCTATTCCAGTTCCTGAAAAAGATTTACCAGTTACTCTTCCTAAAAATGTAAAATTTGGAAAAGGAAATCCTCTTGAAACTTCCGAAGAATGGATAAAAACCAATTGTCCAAAATGTGGAAATGAAGGAAAGAGAGAAACTGATACTATGGATACGTTTGTTAATTCTTCATGGTATTTTTTGAGATATTGTGATTCTACTAATGATAAGAAAATTTTTGATGATAAAAAGGTAAATTATTGGTGCCCCATAGACACTTATATTGGAGGTTCGGAACATGCCTGTATGCACCTAATTTATTTTAGATTTTATACAAAATTTCTTCGTGATTTGGGATTGATTGACTTTGATGAACCTGCAATTAAGCTTTTTCATCAGGGAATGCTCCTTGGAGAAAATGGCCTTAAAATGAGTAAATCTAAGGGAAATGGAGTTTTACCAGAAACTGTTTCTGATAAATATGGAATTGATACTGCCAGATTATTTTTAACAAGTCTTGCTTCTCCCGATAAAGATATTACTTGGAATGAAAAGGGAATCGCAGGAAGTTTAAGATTCATAAATAAGATTTTTTCTTATTTTGAAAATTATAAAATTGGAAAAGATAGTGAAAAATTTGAAAGTAAATTAAATCAAACTATTGAAGCTGTTGGTTCAGACATTGAAAGTTTTAAATATAATCTTGCAGTTATTAAACTTAGAAAACTTTCAGATATTTTGTTTAATGAAGATTCTATTTCTAAAAAAAGTCTTGAAAAATTCTTGAAATTGGTTTCACCTTTTTGTCCACATATTGCAGAAGAATTGTGGGAGAAAATTAACGGAGAAGGTTTTATTTCCTTGAGCAAATGGCCTAAAGTAGATTCAAAAAAAATTGATAAAAATTTTGAAACCTCCGAAAAATCTGTTGAAAAACTTATTGAAGATATTCTTCAAGTTAAGGGGATTGTTGGAAAAAGTGAAAAGGTATTTGTTTATGTTATTCCTAATGAAAAAGAAATTTATTTTTCTGAAATTGAAAAAATAAAGAATCGCGTTGATGTTGATGTGAAAATTTTTGCAGTTAATGATTCTGGAAAATATGACCCCGAGAATAAATCCAAGAAAACAAAACCAGGAAAGCCGGCAATTTATCTTGAATAATTATTAAATAAATTTACACTAAATATATAAAGGAATTTTTCTTTTATTTTTTATGAGAAGTGGTAAAAAATTGGATGGAGGTTTTGTTTATAATCTTATTTGGGGCCCTGGGTCTTTCAATGAACGGGCGGCAGATAATTTAGCTAAATATGCTGGAAGCTGGACATTCATTATTGGTTTTTTGGTTTTTCTTGGAATCTGGATGGCAATTAATGTTTATGCATGGTTAAATGTTTGGGACCCTTACCCCTTTATCTTACTTAATTTGGTTTTATCTTGTGTTGCCGCGCTTCAAGCTCCCATAATTTTAATGAGTCAAAATAGGCAGGCTCAAAAAGATAGACGTAAACTTGAATACGATTATAGGGTTAATCGGAAAGCTGAGAAAGAAATTGGAAAAATTCTTGAAATTGTTAAATCCCTTAAAAAATAAAAACTATTCTAGTACTGCCTTTATTCTTCTAACTCCACTTGAAGATGATGTTTCTTTTATTATTCTGAATTTTCCTAATTCTTTTGTATTCACTACATGTGGCCCTGAACAAATCTCTTTTGAAAAACTTCCCATCGTATAAACTCTGACTTTTTCACCATATTTATCATTAAAGACTCCTACCGCTCCCGATTCTTTTGCTTCTTTTAAAGTCATTTCTTCGCAAGAAACTTTTAATTCTTTTTTTATTTGTTCATTTACCATTTCTTCAATTCTGTTTTTTTCTTCTTCAGTTAATTTTCTCTCAAATGAAAAATCATATCTTAATCTTTCCGAGGTGATATTTGAACCTTTTTGATTTGCCCCTTTCCCCAATACTCTTCTAATTGCTTCATCTAAAAGATGTGCAGCCGTATGTAATCTCGTTGTTTCTTTTGAATTATCTGCCAATCCTGATTTGAACTTTCCTGCAGATGCTGTTTTAGATAATTCTTGATGCTTAGTTAATTCTCTTTCAAATTCTTTTTCGTTAATTTTTATCTTTCTTTCATCTGCTAACTCTTTTGTCATTTCAATTGGAAATCCATAAGATTGGTAAAGCAAAAATGCTTTTTTTCCGTCAATTTCCTTTTTGCCTTTTACTACCTTTTCAAAAATTCTTAATCCTTGTTCTAAGGTTTTTAAAAATTTATCTTCCTCTTTTTGTAATTCCATTGATATCTTTTTCTTGTCAAATTTGTAATCGTCATAAAGTTCATAGATTGTATCTGCAATTTTTATAGTGAAATTTTCTATTCCTAAAATTCTTCCGTGACGAATTGCTCTCCTAATTAATCTTCTCAAAATGTATCCCTGTTCTGAATTTCCAGGAGTTATTCCGTCATTGATTATAAAAACTGCAGCTTTTATATGATCTGCAATTATTCTCATTGATTTTGTTATTTTCTCTTCCCCATTATATGAATGTTCAGAAATTAATTCTATTTTTTTAATTATTGGCTTCCACATACTTGCTAAATAATTATCTTCTAATCCCTCTAAAATTGCAATTGTTCTTTCAACTCCCATCCCAGTATCAATATTTTTTTGAGATGCCTCATTATAATTTCCTTTTTCGTCTTTTTCGTATTGCATGAAAACATCGTTCCAAATTTCCACCCAATTTTCATCTTCTGAATTAAATTTTCTTGGAGGAGATTTTTCATTTAACTTCCAATAAAACATTTCAGTATCTGGGCCACAAGGTCCTGTTTCTCCTGCAGGTCCCCACCAATTTTCACTTTTTGGTAGGAAGGCAATTCTCTCCTTTTTTATTTTTAATTCTTCCCAAATCTTTGAAGATTCTTCATCTTTTTTTGCATTCTCGTCTCCTTCAAAAACTGAGACTGCCAATCTGTCTATTTTTATTTCCAATTCTTTTATTAAAAATTCTATAGAGTATTCTATTGCTTCCTTTTTCCAATAATCTCCCAAACTCCAATTTCCCAACATTTCAAAAAATGTGTGGTGAGTCGTATCTCCCACTTCTTCAATATCTCCAGTTCTTATGCATTTTTGAACACCAACTAATCTTTTTCCTTGTGGATGTTTCTGCCCTGATAAAAACGGAACCAAGGGCTGCATTCCTGCTGTCGTAAATAAAACTGTTGGATCATTTTCAGGAATTAGACTTGCGTTTGAAATTTCTTTGTGTTCTTTTGATTTGAAAAATGAAATATATTTTTTAATTAATTCTTTCCTTTCCATAAATAAATTTGGTAAATTGGACTTTTAAATTTAGTTATTTCTAAACATAATATTTTAATAGTCTTTAATACTGTTAAATTAATGAGGTCTATAAATAAAAAAGGTCAGGAGAAATATTACATAATTATTTCTTTGATTTTGGGGTTGATGGTTCTTAGTTTATCTTTGTATTTTATTTTTAATGAATATTTTACTGAGGATGAAGCTGATTGGGAAATTTGTAGGCAGAGCGTTTTGTTGAGGACGAAAGCTATTGAATCTGGAGGAATTGCAAATGTTGCAGAACTTACAGAGTTTCCATTTAAATGTAAAACTGAAGTAATTGAAATAGATTATTATGATGAAGAAAAGGCTAAATCTGAAATTGCCGATGCGTTAGCTTCCTGTCATGCATTATATGGTGGTGGCGAGCTCCAACTTTATACAAAGGATTTTTATAAAAGTGACACTAATTGTTTTGTTTGTTCGCGAATTCATTTTTCTGAAGACGTTGTTAAAAAATATAGTTCTAAATTAGATATTGGAAATTATATAATTTCTACAAAATCTTCTAATGAAGTTAGCTATTATGATTTTCTCCGTTATAGAGATCAAGATAAATCTAAAGTTCTAGCAGCTTCCTCATTTGATGTTTCTAATGGGGATATCCTAGTTTTATTAAATTATAATGGAAACAGTGTTGCAGGAGAGTGGTGGAGTGGGATTAAGAATTTTTTTACTTTTGAGGATGAGGAGTATGGGTGGAGTTCTGGAGTTTTATTCTTTCAACCTAAAACAAATGATTTTTTAGATAAATGTGATATAATAGAAACAATTCCGGCATAGATTTTTAATCTTTCCAAAAAGACCATTGAGACTGAATTCTTGGATGATCTAGATATTCTTCGAAATTTCTAACTTCCCATTCAGAAATAACCCTCGTCTCAGCCGAAGCGGAATATTTTTCTATCCCAAACTTTTTTTTACCATCTATAAAATTTTTTATAAAAAATCCCTCCCTCCTTGAATCAATTTCTCCGTCACCTATTTTGAAATCTAATTTTCCGTCTCCATCTATATCAATTAGATAATCCCCTCTATAATATTTTGCAAATAAGGTTTTATTTGTTGGACTGAAATCTTTTCCTTTAATTTCGATATGTGAATATCTATTTTTCAATGAATCTGATTCTTCATCTAAGGTATATATAAAACCTCTACTTTTTTCTATGGCTCTTTTTAGTTCTTCCGAACCTTCAATTAAAATTTTGTCCATCTCATATTGGATTGCCGGATTAAAAATCTTTATCGTGTCAGAAAGTGTATATTCCCTCCCATTCATCTGATAAGATTTTATGTTAAATTCTTCCTTTCTCGCTGAAATTCCTTTTTTTAATTCTGTGTTTATTCCTAAATCTACTTGCCCGTCCCCATCTATATCTACAATCTTTCCTCCTTTACTTCCAGGAATATCTACATAAATAGTTTTCTCCTTTTCCCTATAAACTCCTGAAGAATTATTTAATTTGGATTCCCTTTGATTTTCTCTCATAGGTTCTTCGTTTTGATATAATCTTTCTAGATTTATTTTACCTGCGTCTTCATTTAATAAATTATTAAATTCTTCTTGATAAGCCATTGCAACAATTTTTGTTTCTTTATCCGAAGAATATTTATCTCCAAAATAATTGTATTCTTTTATATCTAATCCTTTTCTCATTAAACTAATTCGTTTTCCAGTTGAACTAATCAAGATGTCTGCCTCCCCATCATCTTCCAAATCGACTACTACATTTGTTTCGGAATACTGATTGATCCTCTCGTTTCCGTTTGAACTGTAAATCTTTGTAAAATTATTTTCTGTTGAGTTAATTTTTTCCTCTAAATCGTTTCCACATCCAGACATACTCAGAACTAATGCACCTCCCAAAACAAATTTGTTTAAGGACTTCATAATTATTATTTGAATAGAAATTATTTAAATTTTTGTATAATCTAGTTTTGATTAAGAATTTAAAATCTTGAGCTTTTCTTGAATTTCTTTTAACTCATCTTCAATATCCTGAGTTTTATTTAAGTCCCTTTTAACTACAATCTTTTTTGGTTTTACTTCAGGTTTTATTTCTCCAAATTGTTTTTCCCTTGTCTCTTCCCTCTTTTGAATCTTAATTTGAATCTCTTCAGGGATATTTGAAGAAGGCATTTTATTTTGAATAAGTTCTATCTCTGAGATAACAGAACTTGATAATTTATGTAATCTTTTTTTTAAATCTTCTTTTTGCCTTGATAAAACTTTTAAATTTTGAAAATGTCTTAAAATTTTTAAAATGTTTGCCTGGCTGTTTAAAATATTTGATTTTGAATTTTTATAATCTTCTCGATTTAATGAAAAATAAATTTCTTCTTTTGATGCCATTAAATTTTATTAAAAATATCTGAGTCTACTTCAGAAAGTTTTGCTTTCAACATTTGAACTTCTTTACTCCACCCCTTAATTTCTTCTTCCTCTTTCTCTTTTATATCAATTATTTGATTTAAAGTTGATTCAATATTTTGGATTTTAGTTTTTATGTTTTCAAAGTTTTTTTGAGCAGATTGAAATTTATCAATCCTTATAAAAATAGGTTCATCATTTTTTTCTGGAGATTTTTGTAGAGGACTTGCCCTTAATGGAAGTTGTCTTTTTTGAGGCATTTGGCGAGGAGGTGCTATATTTCTTGGTGTTTCAACCCTCTGAGGTATTCCTTCTGTTCTCTGTGCTTCGGCGGCTTCCCTAATCGTTGCTCTTGGAGGTTCGGGAATTTGGTGCTCCGGTTGTTGATGAGAAGGTTCAGATAAATTATTTTCAGAAGAAGGTTTCGGAGGAATCATAGACCCTCCAACCCCTCCATCCACGTGAGAAGCTTTTGCCACCCTTACATTCACCGAATTTTCCCCATGAGAACTATCACCTACTGCAGATTTTACCATTTCTTGATTAAAATTTTCATTCTTTGGATTATTTGGGAAAGAAGGAAGTTCTGGAAGTTCTTTTTTTGTTCCCTCTTCTTTCTTCGGAAACTCGGGTAAATTTGGAGATTCCGGTAATTCCGGAACTTTTTCTTTTTTACTAAACCATCCCATTTGATAACTATGGTGGTTTCTTTTTTATAGGTTTATATTAATTCTAAAATGACTACAATTTTTTTATAAAAAATTACCTCACTTCGTTTGATGAAGTCATTCTGACAGATGTTTTGGCACAAGAACCTTTCCATTATTTTTTAGTGAAACTTTCCCTCCATAGTGGAAAGGTATTTAAAAGAAAAATGAGTTTGTTTGTAATGCAAGTTAAACTTCTACATAATCTCGTCGAGGAAATGGCTGGAGAGGGAACTGGGAGAATTGTAGAAATTCTTTTTGGAAAAAAAGATGTTAATGAATTTTCTATTGCAAAGAAAATGGAATTAACTATTAATCAGGTTAGAAATATTTTATATAAACTTTCTGCAGACGGACTTGTTTCATTTATTAGAAAAAAAGATAAAAGAAAAGGATGGTATATTTATTATTGGACACTTAAAACTGAAAAATGTTTGGTTAAACTAGAACAATCTCTTCTTCAAAAAATTGAGAATTTTAAATCTACATTAAATAGTAGGGAGACTAAAAGATTTTATTCATGTCATCCTTGTGGAATTGAGGTGGGTGAAGAAAAAGCTTTGGAATATGGTTTTTCTTGTGAAGAATGTGCAGAGGTTTTTGAACTTTCAGATAATACTCGATCAATTCGTGATGCAAAAGCTAAAATTACAAGAACTGAAAGAGAATTGGAATTGATTAGCGGAGAACTTCAAGCTGTTCGTGAAAAAGAAACTAAAAAACGTGCTCGTGCAAATAAAAAATTGGATAAGGAATTGGCTGAAAAGAAAGCTTTGATGAAAGAGATTCGGGCTGCTGCAAGAAAGAAAGTTTCTGCTGCTAAAAAGAAGGAAAAGGGCGAAGAGGAGAAAGAAGTTGTGAAGAAGAAGGCTGTGAAGAAGAAGGCAGTTAAGAAGAAGGCAGTTAAGAAGAAGGCTGTGAAGAAGAAGGCAGTTAAGAAGAAGGCTGTGAAGAAGAAGGCTGTGAAGAAGAAGGCTGTGAAGAAGAAGGCTGTGAAGAAGAAGGCAGTTAAGAAGAAGGCTGGATTTATGGGAAAACTTAAGAAATCTGTAAAAAAAATTAAAGTTAAGGTTTAACTTATGAAAAATAAACATTTTTCTACCTATACTGGAGCGATAATTTTTACGAATGTTGTTGCTTTTTTATTATTCCTTGTTTTGATAAAATCTTCGAATACTGATTCGGTTGTTTCTCTTTTGGCACTCAAACCTTCAATAATTCTTTCAGGTCAAAATTTATGGACATTTGTTACGAGCATGTTTTTGCATGCAGGAGTTGGACACCTCTTTGTTAATATGTTCTCTTTAATGTTTATTGGAAGTTTTGTTGAAAAATTAATTGGTAAAAAAAGATTTCTTGCATTGTATTTTGCCTCTGGAATCTTGGCAAGCGTATTATTTGTTTTAATCGCTGCAATTACTGGAACTGATTTAGATGTTTATGCTGTCGGTGCTTCTGGTGCAATTTTCGGATTAGGTGGTTTGTTAGCTGTTTTAACCCCTAGGTTACCTGTTTTGGTTTTCTTTATCCTTCCTATGCCTATGTGGATTGCAATGTTTTTCTTGATGGGAGCATTATGGGTCATGTCTCTTGGACCCGGATTACCTATTGGAAATATCGCACATCTTGGAGGACTTTTAGTTGGACTTGTTTATGGATTTTATTTGAAGAAAAAATATCCCCATAAAACTAAAATGATAAGTAAGTATTTTTCAAAATGAAGGGATCAAAGAAAAATCTAAAAAATCTTTCTGAAAATTATTCTGCTTGTTTTAAATTTTTTACTGAAATTCGTTGGTATGTTGTTTTTAGTTTGGGTTTGTTTGCATTATTTTTTCTTGTTGGTTTTATTTTTCCTATTTTTTTTAGAGATGAAATTTTTAAATTTATTTTAGAGATGATTGCAATGATTGAAGGAAAAAGCACTTTTTGGATTATGAAATTTATCTTTCTTAATAATTTGAAGGCTAGTTTCCTTTCAATGGTTTTTGGAATTAGTTTTGGAATTTTGCCCTTTATCGTTGGTGCATTTAATGGTTATCTGATAGGTTTTGTTGCTAATGAAACTGTTGCAAGAGAAGGAATTTGGGTATTGTGGAAACTTTTCCCTCATGGAATCTTTGAATTGCCTGCCATTATTTTTTCTATTGCTATTGGTTTTAAAATTGGAACAGATTTGTTTAGACAAGATCAGAAAATAAAATATAATTTTAGGGAAGGATTTAGATTTTTTGCTTTTGTTATCTTTCCACTATTATTGATTGCGGGAATTATTGAAGGTTTTTTAATCGGAATTTTAAATTAATTTTCCCTTAATCCCAGAATTCCAGTTAATAAAATTAATCCTCCAATAAAAAGGGCAATCCAAATTAGTCCGCCCTTTACTAATTCTATTGCTGCTGATCCAAATCCTAAATAATCAATTGCCCAAACATAAATTGGAATTATGAAGATTATTAACCCAATTAAAATTTGTAATAATTTATTCATACTATTTTATTATTTTTTAATTTATATATTTTTATGTGATTGAAAAGTTTTATAAATAATGAATTGTTAATCATTTTATGAATAAGGTGATTGGTTATGTTGTTTCTTTTGTCGGATTAATTATTTTAGCCCTTGGTTTTGGTGATTTTTTTTCTAGTGTCCCTCTTTTAAAATCTTTTAGCTCGGGAGCGATTACTTTTTTCGGAATTATTTTTGTGATTGTAGGAATTGTTTTATCTTTAATGGATAAAACTTCGGGGAAACCCTCTCAGAAAGAAAATGAAGTTCCTATTTATGAAGGTGTTGGGAATAAAAGGAAAATTGTTGGATATCGAAGAGCTTAAGGATTAGGAAATATTTAGGAAATTTATGTTACTTCTTATTAGGGGTTACAGATAGAAAGATTTATATACTTAAGTTTATTATTATAATTATGAGTTTAGAAATATTATATCATGCTACCACTGCTAAAGGTTTATCTGGAATTATCTTAGATTCCAGTATTTGTCCAGCAAGTGAAACTGGGTTGAGAGTTTGGGGAAATTGTTACGATGATAAAGAAACATGGGAGAATGTATATCTTGGAAATCGTGAAACTGTTGAAAGGATTGCTAAAATTATTCAATCAGAATATGGAGGTACAGTTCCAATTCTTGAAGTCCAGGTAAACTCTGCTAATTTGACTTATGATGAAGATAGTGGAGAGGATAATTGGAGGGATAGTCTGAATACCGGAGGAACTTGTGCCTATACTGGAACAATCCAAGATTGGAGTGTTGACTCTTATCTTCCTTTTGATTTTTCAAGAAATGAAAAAATTAAAATGGGTTCTGCAAGTTCTCGTTTGAAATTATCTCCTGAAGAATGTTCCAAATTTTATTCTGAAGAATTAGTTCTTGGAACTCTTGCCGAAAATGAAAAATATAATATTTCTGCCTACCTTAAAGATTAGGAAATATTTATAAAGTATTTTAGATTGTGACTTTTATGAAAAAGTTGTTTGGTGGTTTTGTTTTGGGAATTTTTATTGTTTCTATGTTCGGATTTGTTAGTGCTGGACCTGGTTTAGATTCTGCTGTAGGGGATATTCAGGAAGTTGGTAAATCTGTCTTTGAGCTTTTTAGACCACTACTTGAGGGAATTGTGGGAGAGACAGTTGATGGTGAAACTTTTCTTGCTAAAATTTTATTTCTTGTGATTATTTTTTCTATTGTTTGGGTTTCTCTTGGAAAGGTTAGTTTCTTTAATGAAAATACTTGGGTTTTAGCGACTGTTGGAACTGCAGCGTCTATTCTTGCAATTAGATGGTTTGGTTCATCTGAGATAGTTCAAACTGCAATTTTACCCTATAGTGTTTTGGGAATTGCGATTAGTTCCGGAATCCCATTCATATTATTCTATTTTATCGTTAATGATTTTGAAAAAACTATGCGAAAAGTTTCCTGGATATTCTTTTCTGTGGTTTTTGTTGGACTTTGGTTTTCTAGATATGAAGACCTTGGAAGTTTTGGATACATCTATTTAGTTACTGCTGGACTTGGTTTGGCAATGTTGGCTTTTGATGGAACTTTACAGAAAATTAAATCTAAGGCAAAAACTGAACGTGTCCGTTCTGCAACTACCTCGAGATTAGTAGATAAACTTCACGACGAACTTAAAGATGCTGATAATCGATATTCTGACGGAACCATAGATTCTAAAGAACATGACAAACGAGTTAAATCTATTCAAAAAAGACTGAATAAACTTATTTGAAGTTAATTGATTAGTTTTATAAACTCTTTTTGCATTTATCATTTATGAAAAAAGTTTTTGGTGTGTCTTTTGTTTTTGCTTCATTTGTTTCTTTTGTTTCTGCATACCTTGGCGGAGACTTGGGATATAATCTCGGAAATGGGATGGCGAGATTAATCTATTTAATTGAAAGTTTATTTGGACCCTTCTTTGCGGTTCTTCTTGGTGGCACCGGAGAATTTCTTTTTGAAAGGATTTTATTTTTGTTTATTGTTTTATCCATTGTTTATGTAGTTGTTTCAAAAATAAAAGTTTTTGAAGGTAATAAAAATATTATTTGGATTGTTACTATTGCTGTTTCCCTTTTATCTACTAGATTCCTTAGCGAGACTTCTCTTGTCCAAACAATTATTCTTCCATACTCTATTTTAGGGGTTAGTCTTACTGCAATTTTACCCCTAATAATTTATTTTTATTTTGTGATAAGTTTTGAGGATAGTGCAGTTCTTAGAAAAATTCTTTGGATAATGTTCTTGGTTGTTTATATTGGACTCTGGGGCTCTCGTTATGAGGAACTTGGAAGCATATCTTGGATATATTTCTGGGTAGGATTTCTTGCTTTCTTATTTTTTCTTTTTGATGGAACTATCCATAAAATTATTATTCGGCAAAGGCATGGTGCATTAGACCATTCGCGAAGAATGAGGTTGATTGCTGATTTAAGAGAACGTATGGACAAAAATGAAGATCAATTTGGAAAAAATTATATTGATCAAAAAATGTATAAATCTACAAAAAAGAATTTGCAAAAACAGATTAAGGAATTAATGAAAGCCAGATTGTAATCTAAATTATTACTCTTTATTGATGAATTTTATTGAGAAGGTTTATAATATCCTTTTTCTTTTAAAATTAAACAGTTAGTCTGTAATGAAAGGAGGTAAAAAATATGAAAAAAAATATGAAAAAAAATTTGGTTTTAGGTTTCTTTAGTTTGTTTATATTTGTCGTTGCAATAAATTTTGTTTCTGCTGCGAATCCAATAGGAGATTTGTTTGCTAGTTGGGATGATGGAAACTTTAGTGCGAATATTGCAAAATACCTTTTATGGGCCCTTGTTTCTATGCTTGTTTATGGTGTTAGTGATAAATTTCCAGGATTAAAAGGAAGGGATTTAATTAAGGTTCCTTTTGCATTAATTGTTGGTTTCCTTTCTATGGCCTATATTACTCCGGTAGAGGTTTACTCTATGATGACGGCATATAGTGCTATGGGTTTTGTTTTAAGTTCAGTTATACCTTTCTTAATTTTAGCATTCTTTACTTTTGACCTTGCAGGAAAGGAGGGTGAGCCTAAAGAAAAAGTTACCTATAATGTTATTGCTACATTGATGTGGGTAGGTTTTTCTCTTTTTATGGTAGTTAGGGCATTTACAGCTCCTGAAGGTTCCGGAGTTCTTACATGGGGACTTGCTATTGCTGCAATTGTTATGGCTATTTCAATTAGGCCAATTATGACCTATATTGGAAAACAAATCCATGAAACAAAAGTAGATACTTATAAAGAGGCTGGAGAATTGATAGCTCAAGGAAAGGTTAGTGGAGTTAAGGAAGCTAGAAAAGTTATCAAAGCTGCATCTGAAGATATTTAATAAAATGTAATATCATTATTTAATCCCCGAATTACGGGGAATTTTTTCTTTTTTTTATTTTGGTTTTTGGGAAGATTTAAAAGTTTGAAAGTTTAGTTTAGTTTATGAAAAAAGGTTTGTTTATTGTTTTGTGTTTATTTTTCCTTGTTGGAACCTCGGGAATTGTTTTAGCAATTGAGAATTCTTCTTCAGGAGATGTTGGAAAGTATGCAAATCTTGCAGGCGATTATCTTTTAAAATTTCAAAAACTTCTCCTTGGTGCTTTGTCGTTTCTTAGTTTTGGTGTTTTGAAATACGGAGGTGCTTTGGCGTTTACTCAATTTCTCTTAATGATTTTGGTTTTTATAACAGTTTATACTGTTGCAGGATTTTTTTCTGAGAAATTTAATTTCTTGATTTCAGGGATTATTACAGTTCTTTCTTTCATGACTATGGATGTTGAAACTATTAATTCAATATTGGCAACTTACGAGGGTTTAGGAATTGCAATCACTGTCTTCCTTCCTGTTTTGATAGTTCTTTCTTTTACTTTTAGAATTTATGAGCGTGCTTATGCTGGTAAAAGTGAAACAAGCCCATTTTATGCAGAGATTTTTAATTTTGTTTTTTTAATTTTCTTTGGTATATTTTTTATTAGATATAGTGGTTCTGAAGAGGGCACTATTGCATTTATGAGATTTGTTTCTGGATTTGTTTTAATTGGACTTGGATTTATGCAAGTGATTTTATATAAGACACTGGCTAAATCTCTCCATAAAGAATTTGTTGAAGGGAGAAAACGAGGAAATGCACTTCTTGAAGCTAAAAGACAGGCTGATTTGAAGAGTGTTGAGGCAGTTACCTCTGCTTCTTCAGATGAATAATTTATGGGGATAAGGTTATATATTTGTTAATGTTTTTTAGTTTAGGTGATTCAATGAAAAATAATTCAAAACAGTGGTCTTTTTTCGGGGGAATGTTTATTGTTGTAGGAACTCATTTGTATATGTTATTTTCTGGCCTTCCCTCAAATCAGATAATTCCCCATTCTATTTTAAATCTCATTGCGGGCGGATTTTTATATTATTCTTGGCTTGAGTGAATCTAAGATTTTTTAATTAAGGCTCAATAATTCATTGAGAAGGCATTTCGTTTGACTCTATTATTTCTCCTAATTGTCTTCCTTTTGCTTCTGCCCTTGAAACTTTGGAGAATTTTTTGATTAGAGGGTTTATCCAACTTAGGATTTCATGAATTATAATTATTAATGGAATTACTACGAGCATCGTTATTATTATTCCCCAAAATTTGTTTTCTATCATATAATTTAAAATGTCTAAATCTAATGTTAAAATTAAATCTCGAATCCCATTTATGAAAAAATCTTTTAAATTAATGAATGCCCCTGTTATTGAAACTAAGGATGTTATAACTATTGAAGCAATAAAATTTTGCGAAATTCCGAAAACTTCTTTTTTGAATAGGGGAGTTGTCTTTATAATGTCAAAAATTATTGTAAAAAACATTAAGAAAACTAGTAAGAAAACCATTGCTTCTTTTGCACTGATATCTGTCGGCTCATCTTTTAAATTTAGTCCGAAAAATCCTCCAATTAATTTTTGCCAAACTGAAGAGATAATTATTGTTTCGTTCCAAGGGTTTGCTTCATTTGAAGAATTTTTTAATCCATCTTGAATATCTTTTAAAGTTTTATTTAATTCTGAATTATTTTCTAAGAAGGAACCGTTTCCCAAAGATAGTGCGAAAGGTATTAAAATTAAAAATAGAAATATTGATATCGCCTTTTTGTTCATGTTTTTTTAATGTGTTTTTGGTTTAAATAACTTACTCGCAACGTTTAAAAGTTTTGAAATTGTTTAATTTGTATGAAAAAAATTGGTGTTTTGTTTTTTGTCTTGCTTTTGATTTCTTCATTTAGTTTTGTACTGAGCGAAGAAAATATTTCAAATAATTCCCGCGGTTCAAATGAGGGTGGGGATGAAGTAGTTTCTGCAGATTCTGAATTAAAGGATAAAAAAGAATTAGAGGATTTTGTCGACGAAATTCCAATAGACCCTGACACTGGAAAATTCGACCCAGAGAAATTTAATGGAACTTTGACAAAGGCCGAGGAGAAAATTTATGAAATAAATTTCTGGTTAGACTCTAACGTTGGTTGGATGAAATATATTTTTCACATTAAACCTGCGATTTCTTGGTTATTTGTATTTAATCTTTATTTTATACTTTGGTTTTTTCTAGTTCTTGTATTGAATGTTCAGGGACTTTTCTTTTTTATTAGTAATAAAAATATGGCTAGACTTTTTGGACTTGGGCTATTTTTGATTTTTATGATTACGGGTTTTTATGTTGGACTTGCACGAATTCTTGAAAATTGGAAAAATTATATTTTTGATGTTTTAATTCCTTCTTCGATGATTCTCGGGATTCTCTTAATTGTTGCAATTCTTATTTTAATGTATTTTGCCTTTCCACTTGTAATCTCTCTCTCCAATATGGTTAAAAATTATTTTGCTGCAAAAGAGGAAGCTAAAAAGGCGATGGAACTTTCTGCAGGGACTGAAGCAGTTAATAAATTGGTTGATGAAGCGACAAAATAATTTATCCTTCTGTAAATCTTTCTAATTTCTTTTTTAAAATAAATAAAAAAATTAAAATTAAGATTAGGGAAATTATTGAAATTGTTATTGAATTTGTTTGAATTATTTTTGGACTTATTGTTGCTCCAGTTATTAGATTATCTTTAATTAGATTTTTTGTTCCGAGAGCTATTATTGTTAAAGAAGTTATGAAAGTTGCAATTGAAATACCCAATAAAAATCCGATTATCATTCTATAATTAATGGTTAAACTTTTATATAGGTTTTTATTTATGATTTTATGGCTATGGAATATTTTCTTTTTGTTTTTGGAATTTATCTTTTGATTAAATCTTCGGATGCTATTGTTGAGGGTGCTTCTGCTCTTGCGAAAAAGTTTGGAATTTCTGCAATGGTTATTGGTTTAACAGTTGTTGCTTTTGGAACTTCACTTCCTGAATTGATGGTTAATTTGTTTGCTTCTCTGGATGGTTCTTCTGAAATTGTCTTTGGAAATATTATTGGGAGTAATATGGCGAATATTCTTCTTGTTCTTGGAATAAGTGCAATTATTGGGAAAATAGTTCTTCACGTGCCTACAGTTTGGAACCAGCTCCCATTTGCATTATTTGCCACCTTTATTTTATTTATTTTGTCTCGAACTTCTTTGAGTTCTGGAGGTCCGGCATATTTGAATTTTAATGATGGAGTGATTTTACTTTCTTTCTTCGTACTTTTTATCTACTATATTTTTCAGAGAATGAAGGAAGATAAAAGTTCTTTTGAAATTGATGAAATTCTTCACAAATCTAATAAAGAAATTTCTTTGAAATTATTCTTTGGACTTTTGGGAATTTATTTTGCTGGACAATGGGTTGTTAATGGTGCGATTTTTATTGCTTCTCAGCTTGGTGTTGGAGAATTTTTAATTTCTGCAACAATTATTGCTTTAGGAACTTCACTTCCAGAACTTGCTGTTTGTATTAGTGCAGTTTTGAAAAAAGAAACTGATTTAGCAGTTGGAAATATTATTGGAAGCAATATCTTTAATATTCTGTTAGTTATGGGGATAATTCCCTTGATTAGCCCAGTTATTGTTCCATCATTTGTATTGTTTGATATTGCGTTGATGTTTTTTGCAACCTTGTTATTGTTCGTCTTTATGTTTACAGGTTCTAAAAAAGAATTGAAAAGGAATGAAGGAATTATCTTTATTGTTTTGTATATATTGTATATTTTTTATCTGATAAAAGGTTTTTAATTTCTTAGAAATATTCACTCAACCCTTTTTGTTTTTTTGATTCTTCGATTGCTTTAATTTTGTTAATTCCTGAATCAATTCTGTTTTCTGAAAAATCGTGAGAACCTAAAATTTCTTTTATTTTTTCTTCATCCATTTTTTTAAATTCTATATTTTCTGTAGAAGTTTGGTATTCATGAAATTGTTTGAAGATTTCGCTCCAATCGAATGTTAATTCATATATTTCACTTTTTTCCAGATGGTCAAATATTTGAACGGGATATCTGAATTTTTGAACTATTTCTAAAGCTCTTTTTTGTCCTAACCCTTTTACTCCCCCTGGATTGTAATCTGTTCCAACTAAAATTGCCAAACAAATTAATTGGTCTTTGTCTATTTGTAATTGATTTAAAACTTGTTGAAATTCTATTATCTCTGGTTTTATATCAATATATAATCCTGATGCTGTTTTTTTTCTTCTTGCAAGAGTTAAATTTCTTATTAAAAAAGGGGTTCCGTAAAGTAATGCGTCGTAATCCTGAGATGCTGCGGCCCAAACTTTTTGGTTTCTTGCGAGAACTGATGCTTCTGCTTCCCCCTCTCCCTTAGATTGAATCGCGGGAATTCCCATAGCTTCTAAAAGTTCTTTGCTTTCCTGAATTATCTCCTCAGTTATTTTAACAAATCTCCCAGAATATTTTCCCATAGATTTTATATCTCCCTCAGATTTTGCAGTTTCAAACTTTTCTTCTGAGATTCTTTTTGCCTCTCTCCTTCTTTCTAATTCTTCTTTTTTTAATTTTGGTGGCTCTCCATCAAAAACGTATACTGGCTTAATCCCTTCTTGGAGAAGATTTATATTTCTGTAAAAAAGCCCTGAAAGATGAGAAGTTATTCTCCCTTGATTATCCATTAATGACGTTCCATCTGGTTGACGAATTGTTGTTAAAAATTGATAAAGTGTATTGAACGCATCTATTGCTATGACTTTCCCCTTTAATTCTTTTATAGAAATTTCTTTTCGCGGAATAATCTCAGATATTTGAACTCCCATAAAATTAGATGTTTAACTAGTAAATAAATTTTTTGTTTAATTAAATTTGGCGATTATCTTTGATTGTAATAATCCCTAAAATTATGATCTATTTCTCTTGGAGTAGCCTCGTCCAATTTTATAACTTTTCCATCACTTGCAATTATATCAAAAATCCCTGCCAAGGTTAAAAGTCTTTTCTTTGAATCTATCGCTCCAATTCTGCTTGCGTTCATTATCCCCATTTGATAAGCTAAATTTTTGAATTCTTTTTGAGAAATTGGAAAATTTGAGTCATCCCTAGAATTTCCTTCTTCATTCATCAAATCGTAAGAATACATTAAATCTGCCAAAATCATCCCATATTTTCCTCCGGATTTCTCAATATCTTCATCAGAATTATAATTCTGGATTTTTCTTCTTAACTCTTCCCTATCCATATTATTTTATAGATTTAAACTTTATAAATCTTTTGTGTGTTGTGTCTTTTAAGTAGTGATAATTTTAAATTAGCAAAAAATATAAAGTCTTTTTTGTTTTTGTTTTTTATGAAGTTTGATTTTATTCCGTTGGATTATGATTATTTTGATTTTGAGGGGAAAAACTATGTTCGACTTATTGGACGAAATGAAAAAGGAAAAAAGGTTTGTGTTGTAGATAATTATGAACCCAACTTTTATGTTGTTTTGAAAAATGGTGCAAATTTTAAAAAACTCATTAAGAAAATTGAAGGATTAAAAGTTGAAAAAGCTGGACGAGTTAGCGAAGTTTTGAGGACGGAGATTTTGGATAAGAATTATTTGGGGAAGAAAGTTAAGGCTATTCGTGTTTTTGTTACAAATCATAAAGACTTGCACGAAGTTGCTTCTGAAATTGGGGATTTTCCTGAAATTCTTTTTCGCCGGGAATATGATATTTCTTTGATTACGAAATATATTAAGGAGAAAGGTGTTGAATCTTTGAAATGGTATTCTGTTGATGGGAGTGTTCTTGGTCTTGACGATTTTGGAGGACTTGTAGATAGTTTGAATCTTGATGTTTGTGTTTCTGCGAATAAAATTTCTAAGTTAGATGTTGAAAAAACTTTTGAACCGAAGATTTTGGCTTACGATATTGAGACTACTGAAATTGAACTTGGGAAAGGAGATGTTTTGATGATTTCACTGTATGGAAAAAATTTTAAAAAAGTTTTAACTTGGAAAAAATGTTCTGTTGCTCAAGATTATGTTGAAATTTTTGAAGATGAAGGGGAGATGATTGAAAAATTTGTGGAGTATGTTAATGATTACGACCCCGATGTTTTGACAGGATATTTTTCTGATGGTTTTGACATGCCTTACATTAAAGCTGCTTCTCAAAAAAATAAAGTTCCTTTGTCTTTGGGAGTTGATGGAAAGGGTCCGTCTTTTACTCGAGGGAGAATTCCGTCATCTAAACTTTCTGGAATTATCCATATAGATTTGTATAGGTTTATTCGTTCTGTTTTTTCCCAGTATTTGCAATCAGAAACTTTGTCTCTTAATGAGGTTGCTAATGAATTGATTGGAGAACAAAAAGAAGATTTTGATCTTGGGAAATTAGGGGATATGAAAGATTCTGATTGGAAGGATTTTTTTTCTTATAATTTACAAGATTCAGTTGTTACTTATGATTTGGCTAAAAAAATTTGGCCAGATATCTCTGAATTTAGTTCTATTGTTCGTGAGCCTTTGTTTAATGTTACTCGCGATAGTATGGCAACTCATGTTGAAAATTATGTTTTGCATAACCTTGATAGATTTAATGAAATTGCTGAGAAAAGACCTTTGGGTCCAGAAATTGGGGATAGACGTGCAAAGGGAAAATACGAAGGAGCTTTTGTATTTGAACCAGTTCCAGGGCTTTACGAAAATTTAGTTATGTTTGATTTTACAAGTATGTATGCTTCTGTAATTGTCTCTTATAATCTTTCAAAATCTACTTACATTGAAGATGAAAAATTCTCTAAAAAAGCTGGATTTTTTCCTACGATGCTTTCGGAGATAATTGAAAAACGAAAAAAACATAAAAAAAGTTATGCCGAAGAACCTTCTGGAATGTTGAAAGCTAGAAGTAATGCCTATAAACTTTTGGCGAATGCTAGTTATGGTTATCAGGCCTATTTTGGTGCGAGATATTATTGTCGTGAGGCGGCGGCGGCAACTGCTAAACTTGCTAAAAAAAATATTCTTAATGCAATAAAACAAATTGAAGATAATGGACATAAAATAATTTATTCGGATACTGACTCTATTGCTTTTTTGAGTGAGGGGAAAAGTAATAAAAGGGTTTTGAAACTTCTTGAAGATATTAATAAAACTCTTCCAGGAATCATGGAACTTGATTTGGAGGATTTTTATCCTAGAGGACTTTTTGTTTCTAAACGTGGTGCGAAAAGTGGAGCTAAAAAGAAATATGCCCTTTTAGATTCCTCTGGAAAGATAAAAATTCGTGGTTTTGAAACTGTTCGTAGAGATTGGTGCGGTCTAACTAGAAATTTGCAAAGTAAAATCTTGACAAGTATTTTGAAAGACGGGGATGAAAAAAAATCTTTGAAGCTAGTTAAGGATATTATTTCTAAATTGAAAAATCGTAAAATTGATTTAGATGATTTAATTATTCGAACTCAAATTAAACGTCCTTTAGAAGAATATTTATCTGAAGGCCCTCATGTTGTTGCTGCTAAAAAAATGGAAGATTCTGGAATTAGTGTTTCTCCAGGAATGTTAGTTTCATATTTTGTTGGAGAGATTAATGGCAAGGGTAAAAGGGTTGGAGATAGGGTTTTCTTACCTAATGAAAAGGCAAAATATGATATTGATTATTATTTGAATAATCAAATTTTCCCCTCTATTGAGAATATCTTTGATGTTTTTGGAATTGATATCTATGAAGTTATTGATGGAGAAAAACAAGAGAAATTGTTTTAGATTATTTCTTCTTAGAGAATTTGTGTTGGATGTTTTTCTGAAATTTTAGAATCCTCATCACAATAAAAGCTATAAACTTCATTTTCTTAAAATTATAATGAGGTGGAAATCATCTCAAACGATTTCTACTCAAACAAAATGATGGGAAAACTCCAAAAACCGAACATCGAAACAAGAGGGCTATTAGAAACTTCTAACGAATTTTATCAAGATTTATTGGGTTACAAACCAGAACAAACCTCATTACACCAAATCCCAAATTCAGAATGGGCTAACCTTGCAACAAAAAGAGGATTAAATCCAAATTCATCGGGAATTTATTTACCTAGAAATCAAACGGCATTGATTCGAGAAAATAATCCATTAAGTTTATTTCACGAATATTTTGGACACGGACTTTATTGCGAACAATCTTTATCTGGAAGAAAATTAGTTGATTTAGAAAAAATATTGTTAGGGGAAGAAAAACAAGAGTTTTCTGATTCAAGATTTAGTTTAAAAGATGTGCAAAAGTTTAGGGCGAGTAATCAAACTTTTCAAGAACTAGACGAATTTAGAAAACAAAATTTATTACAATACGAAACTTTTGCAATTTGGACAGAATATCTACTTTCTGAGGAAAATGAATTAAGAGATTTGTTTGGAAGAAAATATGATTCTTTAGAAGGACAAGAAAAAGAGGCTGTTGATTCTGCTATTGGATTTAGTGAGCAATATGGGGCTTTGGCAACTTTTTATGCCAGTGGTTTAGCAAGGATAACGACGACGGAGAGAGTTAAGGGTTTGTTGGGAGATATTTATGGAAACAAATTAGAAAATGTAAAATTTGCTTTACTTTATGGTTCTAAGAAAGAGTTTAGTGATATTGATATTTTTATGATTGGAAAAGATCCTCAAGAATCCTCTTCGGATTTTTTAGATGTAAAAATGCAATCTTCGAGAGATTTAAAAAAAGGGATTAAAAATTTTGATGTTAGAACTTTAATTCCTTTAATGAATGGAGAATTTATTTTTGGGGACGAGAATTATTTTAAACAAATAAAACAACAAGTTTTATCTCAACAAATTTCAGAAGAAGCAATAAAACATAATTTAAAGTGGTCTTCAAGAATGAAAAGATTGACGGAGGAAAATTTAGAAAATAAATTTTTAAGAAATAAGTTTAGTGGATATTTGCAAACTTATCTGGCAAATGCTTTAGCCTTAAGACATGAAAAGAGGCTATTTACAAAAGAAGATTTAATTTCATATTTTCAAGATAGCGAATTTAATCAATTGAAAGGGGGTGCCGAAAAAGAATGAAATTAGAAAATATGATGGAAATTTACCCATCACGAGTTTCTGAAGAAAGACAACAAACTTATTTTGTTGTTGGAGATTTGGAAAGTTTGAGTGCTAGTGCCTTGTACAGTGCAGGAGATAAAGACGGAAATTTTAAATTTCTTAAAGATGCATTGATAGTTCCCATTAGAGATTTAGATATTCCTCTACACGATACATATAACGTTGATAAAGACGGAAATTTGTCTGAAGGGCATAGTACCATAAATCTTCCGAGAGATGGAAAAGTTTATATGCCTCATGGATTGAACAAACCTTCAATTAAAAGCGATTCGTCATAAAAATGAAACCTATTAATCTAAGAGGAATTGGGAATTTGGATAATGATAGAAGCTACTATATTTTGGTCAAGGAATCTTTAATAGAAAAACCATTAAATGAAATAATGGAAAAAATAGGTCATGGAATTCTCTATTATGGTGAAGGAAATTCTCCAACAGAATGTGGTGAAAATATGGTGGAAAGATCCTGGTCTGAAAAATATGATATTGATATAATTCACACATCAAATCGGGTAATTTTGATTATTCGAGCTTCAGAAAAAGAACAGAAAATCTTTAGAGAATTAATGCTTAGATATAGTAAATTTGAAGAATAAACAAAACATTTTTTTCAAAAGCCCGAAAGGGCTCTTTTTATTTTTATTCTTTCAATTCTGAGCAACTAAAATATTCTTTTCAAAGACAATAAAACTCAAACTCAACTCTGCAAGATTTCTCCCATCCATAGCAACTATTTAGATAGTTTCTTCGAGATTAAAAATTGTTTAATCTCAATCTTAACTTACATTGATAAAATTTATAGAGCGAGATTATTTCTTCTTAGAGAATTTGTGTTGGATGTAATCTACTAATGATGATCCTTCCAATCTTATGCTTGCTGGTCCGTTTCTAACATAAAATTCTTCCTCTTGTCCGGATTTTAGGAAAACTCTTTTCTTACTTTCATTACAAAATACTCTTAAGATTTTTTTCTCTTTCATATTTATTATTTCAAATCTTATAAATGGAAGAAATTCGTTCCCTATTTTATTTTTTATTAAATTTGTTAAATGTAATCCTAACTTGTCATTGTTTTTGAATCCGTCTTTTTCTAATCCTAAAATTTGTCCTCCATCATTTATTCCGATAAGTAAATCTCCCCCCTTTGTATTTAGGAATGCTGTAATTGTCTTTAGAACTTCGTGTTCAATTCTTTTGTCAAATTCTTTTGTATGAATATTAAATCTGAAACTTGATTTTAATTCTAATCTTTCTGATTCTCCTTTTTTTATTAAGTTTAGAATTTTTTTCTCTGGTTTTTCTTTTTTTCTCCCCTTTCCAAATATCCAAAGATTTTTTTCTATTAGTTCTGTTATGAATTCGCTGATGAATAATTTTTTTCCTTTTTTTATGTAGAAAAATCCTAAAATTGAAACTAATCCTGCACCGATTGCATTTACAATCATGTCTTGGATTGTGTCTTTTAATCCTCCCCTTTGGAGTCCTGTGTTGAAAGTTGAATCTAGGAAATATTCGAAAATTTCCCATAGTGAGCCTATTGAGAATGCGAAGAAGAAAGTTAGAACGATTATGAAAACTGGGTTTGTGTCTATTCTTCCTTCTTTGTAGAGAACATACATTATGCTTAATCCTATGAATCCTAATGCTATTGATGCGAGGGAATTTAGTAAAATGTCCCACCACCAAAATCCCGCGTAAAAACCTCTTACTTCTCCGATGAATAAAATTCCATAGATGAACATTAGACTGATAATTTCTAATCCTGCAGGGAGAATTATTCCGAAATATTTTTCTAGGATTCTTGGGAAAAAAGTTATGAAGAGTGCGATTATTGAAACGAACTGGATTAAGACTCCTTCATAGATTAGTGAAGAAATTAATGCGAGAATTAATAATGCTCTTATTGAATTTAAGATTATTGAATGAACTCCGCGGTGTTTTTTTACCATTAAATTATAAGTTCTTTTAATTAATAAATATTTAGAGGTTTTATTTTTCGTTATATTTATATAGTTTTAAAACGAATTATTTTTATGAAAGGTGTTTCTAATAAAAGAGGGGTTTCTGCAATTGTGGCTACAGTTTTGATTATTTTGATTACTGTTGCTGCGGTTACGATTATTTGGGCTGCGATTATTCCGATGATTGATGAAAGATTGACATTGTCTAATGATTGTTTGGATGCTGTGAAGCAAATTAGTATTGTTCCTGCAGGTTCTACTTGTTACCATAGTGAGAGTAATAGTCTGAATGTTCAAATAAAACGAGGTTCTGATGCAACGAATATATCTGATATTATGATCTCTTCGAGTGATTCTGATGGGAATTCTTTTACCGACCTTACAGGTTCAGTTCCCGGATTAAATGGAGTAATACCTTTCTTTATTCCATTCTCAGGTAATGGTCTTCCCAGTTCTGTTTCTGTTGCTCCGTTAATCACTTTTGGAAATACGATTAAAACCTGTGATATCTCTTCTACCTTAACTGATATCCCTAATTGTAGATCTAATATTGGCTTATTCAGTTGGTGGAAATTTGATGAAAGTGTTGGATTAACTGCTAGTGATTCTGAAGGAAATCATGATGGAGCCTTGATGGAGTCGACTTCATGGACTTCAGGAAATAAATGTAAATCAGGAAATTGTTTAAATTTCGGTGGTTCTGGATACGTCACTGTCCCTTCATTTGATTTGAGTGGGAATAGTATGTCGATTACTGCCTGGATTTATGCTGATAGTTTTAATTCTCCTAATAATTATGCAAGAATTGTTAGTAAGGCGACTAGTACTAGTCCAGATGCCCATTATTTTATGGTTAGTGCTAGTGCATATGGACAGGGAACTGAACTGCGTTCAAGATTTAAAACTCGTGGAAGTGATGGAAATACGAATACAAAAACTCATAAAGGTGGAGATTTGCCTACGGGAACTTTAACCCATATTGCAGTGGTTTATAATGGGACTAATATTTCGCATTATGTTGATGGAACTCCCCAATCTATGAATCTCGGGGGAATTCAAGATGGAGATTTAATTCCATTTACTAAAGAGGTTTTGATTGGTGCCAATGTTGATGGAGCAGGGAATGGATATAGTGATAAGTGGAGAGGAACTCTAGACGATGTTAGAATTTATAATAGGGCATTGAGTGCTAGGGAGATTGCTACTTTGACCGCTTAATGATTTTTGGAAAGATTTATAAGTTGTTTGGAGATTATTTTTTTATGAGTTTGGTTAATCTATTTGAAATTGATTTGAGAAATCTTGTTAAATCTGATAATGATAACGATTTTGTTGGTCATGAGATTAATAAGCTTGGCCTTTATGGAAAGGAGTTTGGTTATGTTGCATTTAATCCTCGTTTAAAAAATAATGTTCTTAAATATGGAGTTCCTTCTGTGGATTCTGTTTATGGAGATTCTATTTTTCTTTGTCTTGTTGATGGCCCCCATACTTTTTTTGGAAAGGGTATTCGTGATGACGATGATACTGATTTAATGCATTACGTTAATTTGAATTCTAATTTGGGAAAAGGGATGTTTGCGATTTATGACAAATCTAAATTTATTGAACATAAGGAAATGATTTGTCATCCCCGTTATGAGTTTTCTGAACCAGATAAAAAGTTAGAGGCACTTTTGAGTATTGTTGAGGTTTCTTTGTAACCTTCCATTAGGAATATAAATAATCTTTTTGATAGTTTATTATGAAAAGTAATTTGGATTATACGAAATATTTGAAAGAGAAATTTCCGATTAAGGAAGGTTTTCGCGAGAGAATGGAATTGCTCCTTGGAAAATCTGGAGCAGATGAATTTTTTGAAATTTCTTATACTCGAACTCCCAATTCCATTAGGTGCAATACATTGAAGATTAGTGTTAAAGATTTGAAAAGTCGTTTGAAAAATTATGGTTGGGATATTCATCAACCTTTTAAGGATTTTCCAGAAGTGATGATTATTGAAAATTCTTTGAAACCTGGTGAAATTGGGAAAACTAAGGAACATCTTTTGGGTTATTATTATGTTCAGGAAATTAGTTCTATGCTCCCAATGTTAGTTTTGAAACCTAAGGCAGGAGAAATTGTTTTGGATTTGTGTGCTAGTCCTGGAAGTAAAACTACTCAAGCGGCTGCGATGATGAGAAATGAGGGAACTATTATTGCTAATGAGGTTAGTTTGGGACGGGTAGGTATTTTAAATGCTAATTTGGAAAGGTGTGGAGTTATGAACACTATTGTAACTCGAAAAGATGGTATTGCTCTTTGTAATATTTTGTCTAAAAAAATTGATATTAAATTTGATAAGATTTTGGTTGATGCTCCTTGTTCTGGTGAAGGTACACTTCGTAAAAGCCCTAAAACTTTTTTGATTTGGAATCCCAATATGATTAAAAAAATTGCATCTACTCAAAAAAGATTGGCTGAAGCTGCCCTGAAACTTCTAAAAGTTGGAGGGGAAATGATTTATTCTACTTGTACTTTGGCTCCTGAAGAGAATGAAATGATTGTAGATTATTTAGTTAAAAAATTTGATATTGAAGTTGAACAAATTAAGTTACCGTTGAAATTTAGAAGCGGAGTTTGTGAATGGGATGGAAATAAACTTTCTAAAGATGTTAAGAAATGTTTGAGATTGTATCCCCAAGATAATGATACTGATGGATTTTTTGTTGCTAAAATTAAAAAATTGAGTGATAGTGTTTTGGAGGGGGTAAAATGAAAATAGATATTTTATCTAAGGCTAAAAAAAAGAAATTTATAGAGGGGGTTAGTTCTCTCGGTTTGGAAAAAATCCCTCAATTATTGATTCGGACAGGGAAAGAGAGAGTTCGAGCCTATTCCGGAAATCTGTCTAAGGAAGAAATTTGGGATTTGTGGAGAGTTTTACCTATTGAAGGAATTGGACTTTATGTCGGAAAGGATTCTTTTAACCGAAATGGTGTTCAAGAAACTCGATTGAGTATTGATGGATTGCATATTTGGAAGGAGCAGATAACTGAAAATGTTGTTGAACTTGATGAAGATTTGGAAGAAATTTGGTTTAAGGGAGAAAAACTTGAACTTGGAGAAGGGAATAATTTTATAGAATTTAGTGGGAAATTTGTTGCGGTTAAATCTGCTAATTCAGGAGACTTTATTGGAACTGGAAAAATTTCTGCCGATGGCTTAGTTTTACATAACTTCTTACCCAAGGAAAGAAGAAGAAAAAGTCAAACGATATAATTAAATAATCTTTTTATTAGATAATTTTATGGATAAAGAAATAATTGATTCTTATTTGAAAGCTGGAAAAATAGCTGGGCAAGTCAAAACTTATGCTCGTGAAATGATAAAACCTGGAATGAAACTTATTGATATTGCTAGAAGTATTGATGATAAAATTATTGAACTTGGAGGAGAACTTGGTTTTCCAGTTAATTTATCTGTAAATGAAATTGCTGCACATTATACTCCTTCTCCTGGCGATGAACAAATTGCAGAAGGTTTATTGAAGTTGGATGTTGGTGTTTCTATCAATGGATATTTTGCAGATACGGCTATTTCTTTTGATTTAACAGAGGATGGCCGTTATAAAAATATGATTGAAATGAATGAGGCCGTTCAGAAAAAAATCATGGAAACTGTTTATCCCGGAATGAAAGTTAATGAAGTCGGAGATGCAGTTAGTTCTGTTTTAGAAAAATGGAATGAAGATAATGGAACTACTTTTTCAGTTATCCAGGAACTTTCTGGACATGAAATTGGGCAGAATAAAATTCATGCAGGGATTAGTATTTCTAATTATAGAAACGAAAATGAAACTGTCTTGAATGAAACTGCTTTTGCTGTTGAACCTTTTATCACAACTGGAAGCGGACATATTTATAGTGGTGCAGGAGGAGGAATTTTTTCTCTTAAATCAGATGAGCCTATTCGTGATAAAGACGCACGAGAAGTTGTAAAGTATATTAAAGAAACTTTTAAGGGTCGTCCTTTTTGTATGAGATGGCTTGAAAGAGCTGGATTTAAAAAATTGAAATTTATATTTTCTATGCTTACCAAACGAGGTGTTTTTTATGAGTATCCTCTTTTGATTGAGAAAACAAAAAACCCTGTTAGTCAAATTGAACATACTTATGTTTTAAGTGATGAAAAAGTTTATATTACAACTATTGAAGATTAATTTTTATCCGGTGTAACTCGTGTTCTTTTGTGCTAATGCTGCTTTTGCACTTTTAAGATATTTTGATTCTATTTGTTTATACCTCTCCTGATCTTCTGAAGAAACGGAAGGTTGAACTTTATCCATCGCTTTTTCAAAGTGTTTTTTTGTTACTTTTTTTGTTTCGATATTTTCTCTTAATGCAAGCATTGCTGATTCTCTTACAAGAGCTTCTAAATCTGCACCGGTATAACCTATTGTTTCATCAGCTAATTTTTTTACATCAACAGATTTATCTAATGGAACTCCTCCGGTGTGAATTTTTAAAATTGATAACCTTCCTGCCTTATCTGGAACGTCAACATAAACAATCCTGTCAAATCTTCCAGGACGCATTAGTGCAGAGTCTAACATATCTGGACGGTTTGTTGCTCCGATTACAATTACATTTTGTAAATCTTCTATCCCATCCATTTCTGCCAATAATTGATTTAGAACATTCTCAGTTACTTTTGAACCTCCTCCCATCGAGTTCCCTCTTTTTCCTGCAAGGGAATCTATTTCGTCAAAGAAAATTACGCATGGTGAAACTTGTCTTGCCCTCTCAAAAATCTTTCGAACTCCTTCTTCAGATTTTCCCACCCACATACTCAATAAACTTGGACCTTTTATTTGGATAAAGTTTGCTTCTGATTCGTTTGCCACTGCCTTTGCCAATAATGTTTTTCCTGTTCCAGGTGGTCCGTAAAGTAAAACTCCTTTTGGTGGAGTAATTCCCATCCGGGTAAATGAATCTGGAAACTTTAATGGCCATTCTACTGCTTCCTTCAAATCTCTTTTTACATTGGTTACTCCGCCAATATCTTTCCATTTTGTGTTTGGAGTTTCTACTAAAACTTCTCTCATTGCCGAAGGTCTTACAATTTTTAATGCTTCATCAAAATCTTTTTTTGAAACTTTAAGTTCGTCTAATGTTTCTTGAGGGATTTCTTCATCTTCTTCTAAATTAAATTTATTCAGATTTCTTCTTAAAACATTCATTGCCGCTTCTTTTGCTAAGGAATTTACATCTGCACCGACGAACCCATGAGTTTTTCTTGCTAGTTCATCTAAATCTACATTTTTTGTTAAGGGCATTCCCCTTGTATGAATTTTCAAAATGGATAATCTTCCTGCTTTGTCCGGAACTGAAATTTCTACTTCCCTATCAAACCTTCCAGGCCTTCTTAATGCCGGATCAATTGAATTTGGACGATTTGTTGCTCCAATTACTACAACTTTTCCCCTTGCCTGAAGTCCATCCATCATTGTTAATAATTGGGATACGACTCTCCGTTCAACTTCTCCCCCTGAATCTTCTCTTTTAGGAGCAAGAGAATCAATCTCATCAATAAAAATAATTGAGGGTGAATTTTTTTCTGCTTCATCAAATATTTCTCTTATTTTTTTTTCAGATTCTCCATAAAACTTAGACATAATTTCTGGCCCATTCAATAGAATGAAATGTGCCTCTGATTCGTTTGCCACTGCCTTTGCCAATAATGTTTTTCCTGTTCCCGGTGGTCCGTAAAGTAAAACTCCTTTTGGAGGTTCAATTCCCAATTTTGAAAATATTTCTGGTCTTTTTAATGGAAGTTCCACCATTTCCCTAACTTTTTTTACCTCTCCCGTTAATCCTCCAATATCTTCATAAGTTATCTGGGGAATTAATTCTTCAGAGATTTCTACTGCCTTTGGACTTAAAGTTATTTGAGTGTTCTCTGTGATTATGCAAGGTTGATTTGGATTTGTTGAAACTACTGCAAATCTTAATTGAGACATTCCTCCCATTGGAGCGCCTAATCCCATTTGATTGAAAATCTCGCCCATGTCTCCTCCTAAAAAATCTCCTAAATTCTCAGACATTAAATCTTTTCTCCTTTGTGCTCCCCCCATAACTAAAATATCCCCTTTTGAAACTGGTTTCCCTAAAAGCCCTCCCTTGAAACTTTCTGGATCTCCCTGAACCCTGATTCCTTGTTGAGCTGGTGCGATTGTTATTTTTTTAGCTTCCTTAATTATTGCTTTTTTTATTTCTACAGATTCTCCAATTCCTGTCTTTGAATTTTTTCTTGCGATACCATCCATCCGAATTATCTTTTCACCCATATCTGAAGGATATGCTCTGTCGACGATAGAATAAGTTTCTCTTTCTCCCTTAATAGAAATTATGTCTCCCCTTTCCAAATCCAATTTTTTCATTAATCCTGAATCAATTCTTACAATTCCTTTGTAGGCATCGTCTTGTAATGCTTCCATAACTCTTAATCGAATTATTTCTTTTGGATTTTCCGTTTTTTTTACCATTTTTTATTTTTAAAAGTTTAATGAAATTCTTCCGAATTCTTCAAAACTTAAATCTACCATTTCATTCATTTTTCTTTCTTGCTCATTCATGAAATCGATTATCTCTCTTGGAATTGATACAGCGTAAGAATTCCCCACGAATCTTAATTTTACTCTGAAATTTTTTTTCTTGAGACTTTGAAAATCTTCATGTTCTTTTAAATCTTGTGGATGAATTATCTGATTGTTACATCTTCCACATTCAATTGTCCTTAATTGAAATCCGTTACGTACTATTGAATTTGGATTCATCTTTTTATCGCAATTTTTACAAAAAATTGTGTTTTCAAATATATCCGTCATGTATATACTTTAAGTATATACTATATAAAGTTTTTGTTTAATTATTCTTACTTTCTTCTACTATATATTTTTGAATTTGCTCCATATTTTTAAATTCTATGTAATCTGCCTTAAATTCAATTAATAGATTATCTACTACATTGTCTATATTTTTCTGAAATAATTTATCCGTAGATCTAACTCCGTCTTCAATTATTTCTTTGTCGATTATTGGAACTTTAATTAAAGTGTTGTAAGTTTTTATGTGGTCTTTGACTAAACTATCTAAAACTTTGTCCCTTCCGAATTTTTCTACATAATAGGCATAATTATCTAAGCTCGCCCTATCACAAACTAGAACATCTAAATTCTGTTTTTCGTAAGCTAATTCTTCCGCAATTTGAGTATGTAAAATCCACCTTTGGGTTCCTCTTGTTCTTTCTTCATTTATTGGTAGTGGGGATTTTCTTGCAACCTCATATAATAAATCTGCATTGATTTTGTTTTCCTTTAAATGAAAAACTAGTCCGTGAGAATAAGTAGTTTTCCTAGTTCCATGACTTCCAATAAATGCTACTTTTTTCATTTTATTTTATAGATTAATATTTTTTTAACTATTTTTGTCATAGAACATATAGATTAAAAATATTATGATAAACTTATAAAGTAAATCTTCTTTTTCAAATAATGAGAAAAATTTCTGAATTCTTGAAAGAAGTTTCTTCTTTTCTGAAGAAAGATAGTTGGCCTTCTTTTTTTGTAACTTTAATTTTAGCTTTTGTTTTGATTAAATTTATTTTTTTCCCCGGATTATCTTTTCTTACTGGAACTGAATTGCCTTTGGTGATTGTTGAAAGTTGTTCTATGTATCATCATGAACCTGGATTTGAAAATACTTTTTTGAGTTCTGTTTATGAAGATTATGGACTCTCAATTGAGGATTCTAAAAATTGGATTTTTCAAAATGGATTTAGTAAAGGTGATGTAATTTTTGTTGTCGGTGCAAATAATATTAATGTTGGAGATGTGATTGTTTTTAATGGAGGTTCTCGTTACCCTTTAATTCACCGTGTCGTCTCTTCTGGGAATTCATATTCCACAAAAGGAGATAATTACATCACCAATCATAATCAACTATCTTCTGAAAAAAATATACGAAAAAGCCAAATAATTGGAAAAGCATTATTTAAAGTTCCTTTTATTGGTTGGGCTAAATTAATCTTCTTTGAATTTAATAAACCCTTGGATAATCGTGGTCTCTGTTGATTATTCAAATTAGAAACGTTTATATATTCTTTAAAATTTAACAAAAAATGGAATTTTGCCCAAAGTGCGGTGCACTTCTTATGATGAAGAAAGTTAAGTTTGGATGTCCAAGATGTAACTATACTTCAAAAGAAAAAATTGAAATTAAAACTAGTGAAAAAATGGACAAAAAGGATATCATCTCAGTGGTAGATGAAAAGGCTGGTGAAGTTTATCCAATTACAGATTATGATTGTGAAAAATGTAAAAATAAAAAGGCTTACTTTTGGATTCGTCAAATGAGATCTGGAGATGAACCAGAATCTAAATTTTATAAATGCACCAATACCAAATGCAAAAATGTTGTTCGTGTTGACGATTAGGTAAGTTTTTTAAATGAATTCTTGATTAGATAATTATTATGGCTCCATAGCTCAGCCTGGTCAGAGCACTAGACTCTTAATCTAGGTGTCGGGGGTTCAAATCCCCCTGGGGCCATTTCTTTGAAAGTTTCCCAGAGACAATTTTCTTTTGAAAAATTTAGAATTATTTTGAATAGAAAACTTAAAATAAATTTATAAAAAATTTTATTTCTATTAGAAAATTTTATTAAAATCTAACCTACAATCTTTCGGATACCTTCAATGTGTTCTGCTACATCAGTTCCTTTTTTGGTTAATTTGATAATCTTTATCCTTCCTTTTTTTTCAAATGATACCAATCCTAATTCTTCAAGATTTTGTAAAATTTTTACTGCGTGGGAATATGTGCAATCAACTTCTTTTGCTAATTGTGAACCGTATTTTGCTCGTGAAACTTTTTTTAGTGCTATGAGCATCATTGCCGGCTTTCTTCTAAAAAATAAATCGAAACTGTCTCCCATATAATATATTTCCTAATGTATATATTAGAGTTAGTTTAAGCTTATAAGGTTTTCTTAATTCTTTTGTCCATGCATAGTAGATACAAAATTATTGCCCAGTGACAAGTAATTTTTGGGTAGTATCATTATTTTATGGAATTATAAATTTTTAAATATCCTTTTGCTAAAAGCTCTGTTTCTCCTGCTTTTACATCTATGATTATTTTCCCTTGTGAAATTGAACTTTTTAAAACTTCAACAGGATCTTCCGAGGAAATTATTTCCAAAAAATCGTCTCTTTCAGAATTGAATTGTAAATCTGCACCTTCTTTTAATCCTCTTTCAGTCTTTATTTCCCTTCCAATTTCTGAATTAAATTTTTCCCCCCCTATTTTGAAGTTTATTGACGGTTTTTCGAAAGTTAATGGGTTTGCGTTAAGTTCCCATGCCCCAAATTCATTTAATAAATATGATATGAAATCTGGAGTTATTTCTATTTGTTCTGCGGAAATTTCCCCTTGGGCAATCGTATTCCCTGTGATTGTGAATTTGTCCATGGGATTTGTTAAATTTAATTTTTTGTTGTTAAATAAAAATGAATATCCTGTTAAACTTACGAGAGAAATTATTATTAATAAAAGCGAGAGGAGAGTTAGTATTTTCTTTTTCCTATTTGCTTTTGAAATTAATTTTTCTGCATATTCTAATTTGTACCCTTTTTTTTGGAAACCTCCAAGAATCTCTGCCCTTGATTTTTTTGCTTTTATTGAATTTTTTGTTCTTTTGATAAGTTCCTTTTCATCCATTACTTATTTCGGTATTTTTTATTAATAAACTTTTTGAGAGAAAATTTAAAAATCGTTATTTTAATATCAATTAATGAAAGTTAATTTGGAGGATAGGTTTAAATATATTCTAAATATTGTTTTATTAAGGTGAAAAATGATAGATATTAAAATTCTTAGAGAAAATCCCGAAATTGTTAGGGATAATATCAGAAAGAAATATCAGGAAAGTAAACTTTCCCTTGTTGATGAAATTCTTAAATTAGATATTAAATGGCGTAAAGAAAAAAAATCAGTTGATGATTTGAGGTCTGAAAGAAATAAAATATCAGAAAAAATTAATCGATTAATGAAATCTGGAAATAAATTGGATGCTAAAAAACTTATTCCTGAAGCTAAAAAAATTCCTGAAAAAATTGAAAAAATTGAAAAATCTGCTGAAAAAATTAAATCGCAAATTGATTCTAAAATGTTGATTATTCCAAATTTCATTCACGACTCGGTTCCATTAGGGAAAGATGATTCTGAAAATGTTGAATTGGAAATCATTGGAAATGCAAAAATTCCGGATTATGAAATTTTTAATCATGCTGACTTGGCTGAAAAACTAAATGGTTTAGACCTTGAAAGTTCTAGAAAAACTGCAGGGCATGGATTTTATTATTTGAAAAAAGATATTGCGAGATTACATTCTGCAATTTTAACTTTTGCTAAAGATTTTATGATTGACAAGAATTTTGATTATTGTATTCCGCCTTTTATGATTCGTAGTGAAGTTGTAGAGGGTGTTATGAGTTTTGATGAAATCAATGATATGATGTATAAAATTGAAGGAGAAGATTTATATTTAATTGGTACTAGTGAACATTCAGTTATTGGAATGTTTAAAGATGTAACTTTCAAAAAAGGGGAAGTTCCGCAGAAGATTACTAGTTATTCTCCCTGTTTTCGAAAAGAAGTTGGAGCCCATGGTATTGAGGAAAAAGGACTTTATCGTGTTCATCAATTTGAAAAACAGGAGATGGTCGTTGTCTGCGAACCTAAAGAATCTTATAAACTTTATGAAGAGATGTTGAAATTCACTGTTGAATTTTTTAAAAAATTAAAAATTCCCGTTAGGAAATTGGAATGCTGTTCTGGAGATTTAGCTGATTTGAAGGCAAAATCTTGTGATGTCGAAGCATGGAGTCCTCGTCAGAAAAAGTATTTTGAGGTAGGTAGTTGCACAAATATGACTGATGCTCAGGCCCGTAGATTGGGGATTAAAATTAATGGTGGTTTTGGAAATTATTTTGCCCACACCCTGAATAATACTGTTGTTGCGAGTCCTCGTGCAATTATTGCTTTAATGGAAAATAACCAAAATAAAGATGGTTCAATCAATATTCCTAAAGTTTTACAAAATTATATGGGGGGGCTTAAAAAAATAAAAGTATTAAATGGTAAAAACTAAACAATTTATGGAAAAGTTTGAATTCTTTGGAAAGAGTGCCTTTTTTGTTGGAACTATGGTGGCGATTATTTCTGCTTTTATGGGTCCCTACGCTTCTTCTAAAGTTGTAATGGTTTCCCTTACCCTTCTTGGATTGTTTGTTGGTTTTTTTAGTGTATCTGAAAGAGGAAATGTTAATTTTTTGGTTGCAGTAATCTCCTTAGTTGTTTTTGGTTTGGCAGGTATTGAAATTACTTCTGTTTTTGGTCAAACTCTTGAAGGTTATTTAATTTTGATATTTAGAAATTATACTATTTTTGTTGCTTCTGCAGGTTTTGTCGTTGCTAAAAGAGTTATTTTTTCGTCTAGAAAAGGTTATTGATTTTAAGAGGTTATTTTTTTGCAATTAATTTTACGTTAAAATGTCGGTGTCTTGGCCCCCCGTGAGTTTCCCAGTCCCCTAACTTTTCTTCATAAAAAAGAATTTTCCAACCCTTATAAAATCCCCTTAATTCTCCCTCTTCAAAAAGATATCTTCCGTTTGATAACCTCATTTCCCTTTGTTTTTTGGTTTCTGCGATAAAAGCGGATATTACATTTAACCCGTTTTTTCCTGTCTTTAATTGAATTTGATTAATGATATTTGGTAGCGATTTTTTGTCGATAAATTGAAGTAGATTTATCGCAAAAATTGCATCATACCCCTCGCAATTTTTTAGATAAGATTTGATATCTGAAACCTCAGTTAAAATATCTAATTTTTCCTTTTTAGCAAATTCATTTAATTTTCTAATTCCTCTTTCTGAAAAATCGACAGAAGTAACTTGGAAATTATTTTTGGATAGAAAAAATGAATCCTTACCCTCTCCGCAACCAAGATCTAAAACTTTAGCCCTTTGAGGCAGATATTTAACCGAATCTTTGACCAGGTGGTTTGGTTTCAATCCCCAATAAAATTCTTCTTTTGAATATCTTGAATTATAATCCATAATAAATAATTGTATATAATTTTATATAAACTTTATTGTTTAGTTTCTTGAAAATTTGGGAAGACATTAAGGATTTTTGGATTTTATACTCTGGATTTGGCTATCCAGAGATTATTTAAAAAAATAAAAAATGGTTCGCAAGAACCTTAGAAGATTTATTTCATTTCGTAAACTTCATTTTTTGCAGGATTAGATTCGTATTTTAAACCTTCCTTGACCGAATAATTATCTTCTGCCCTTCCGAAATCGCACGGAGTATGACAAATACAATCACATCCTGGAGGCAAAGGGCTTGCATCGCACGTTGGCGGGGGAAGTGCATCACATCCCGGACCCGGAGCATAACAATTTGACTCTTCAGTAGGGCTATCTAAAAATTCTGCATTAGCTAAATTTTCTAAAACTTTCATATTTTATTACCTCCTTTCAATTCTAATAAAGTATTGACATCTGTTTCAAATATTTCTTTAAATTTATTAAATAAATCTTCTTCGCTTATATGTGGAGAAATTTCAGTTAAAAATCTAAGAATTTTTTTATTTCCCTCAACTCCAAATTTTTTAATAATAGCTTCAATTAATTTATATCCGCCAATATAATTCTTAGACGAATGGTCCGTAAAATTTTTAAGTGTATAAAATTCAAAATCTATTTTATAATCAATTTTCTTTTCAGCAATGTAATTTGCAATTCCTTCATCCCACAAAGGCAAATTTGTTAAATTCTTTTTCATACAAGAATAACCATAAAAATAATGAGTTACTTCATGAATTAAAGTTTCAACCGTGTCATCTTTTTTATGAATCGTATATTTTTCTACAACTGAAGGGGCATAAATAATAATTGTGTTGTTGCTTGTTGCACATGCCCTCATCCAACTTTCATGTTTTTGATATCCTGAAAAAAATAAATATTCTTCGGGAGAATAAATTAAATTAATTCTTATTGGAAAAATTTCGCCCTCATATTCAAAAAAATCTTTTGCCTTCTTATAACCATTATTTAATTTTTCCCAATCTAAATTTTCAATAAATTCTTTATCTTGTTCTTCGAATCTGATTATAAATTTCCCATTAGTTTTTATCATATAAAAAACCCCCTTTCATTAGCATTTTTGCTACAGAAGATGCCTTTTCCTGATATTCTTCTGGAAAATCTGAAATTTTAAAACCATCCCTTTTTTCTATTATAAAATCTTTCATTTCTTGATTAACTCTTAATGTTCTTCCAGCATAATAAATAGAATGGCCTTCTTCCTCTTTCCTTGTAGAGTTTAAGCCAATGACATATTCTGTATTTTCATCAACCTGTCCATTAACTCCCCTTTCAACTCTTTGCTCCAAGGGTTTTGTCATTCGAGAATCTTTTTTATCCATTGAGTCATTTTCTTGCATATCTTCAAACCTACACCCACCAAGACAAATATAGACTTCTTCACATTCTTTGCAATCGTCAGGAACATGTTTATTTGATTTATATGAATCTAGCCTTTCCCAAATTTCTGAAAAATCTTCTTTGAAAATATTTCCCTCAGAATAAGGGGAACGTCCACAAGAACGCACATCACCCTTATATCCAATTTGAATTGTTGACCTTCCGGCAGTGCAACTATTGTCAAATTCTCCTCTCAAATGCTCTGGAAGTGAACATGGAGGAATTACTTCTAAAACTCGGACATCAATTCCAAAATCTTCTCTCAATCTCAACAAATCTTCTAAGGTCTTTGCAACTTCCGCATTAGATAAACTATAATCTTCTTTTCCCACCATTTTTCTCATAGAAGGTTTTAATGCAGGTGTTGCAGCAAAAGAATCCATACCAAATTCTTCATAAAGAAATTTCCCTTGCTCATACACGGAATCTTTACTCAATTTATTCGTTACCATGTTTGCGGTAACTTTTATCCCATTATCAACAATCATCCTTAAATTTTCATAAAATTTAGGAAGAGTTTTTCTTCCAACAATTTCTTCAAACTTTCCACTTTTAAAATGTGGAAGTGATGCTAAAATTCCAAAATTGGAATTAGTTTCTAAAAGTGAATTTAAATTCTTCTCTCCAAGTATTGTTAAATTTGAATTTAAACTAAAACCTCTTTTTATATTTCCTTTAGCAATTTCTAAAACTGCGGGAAGATTCATCATAGGTTCGCCTCCAGTGATAGTTATACCAAAAGGTTTCACGTCTTCATCTAAAATTGATGTCAATTTTTTTGCATCTTCAAGAGTCATTTTGTTTTTTGCAGGATCGTCAGTTCTCCAATGATTGTAGCAATAAAAACAATCATGATTACAATTTTCTGTAACCTCTACCTGCAATGTTGAAGGATATTTGGGTTTTTTCATTTTGTTTTAGTAGAAATCGTGTGAGGTGATTTCAACCCCATAGTAAATTAAGAGGAATGGAGTTTATAAATTTTATTGTTATCGACGCTATCGAGTGCGCGTCTTATTGGGTGGGAAGAAAAGCAATTTTTATTTCTATTAACATCGGGCTTAAGGGAAGTTCTTCTGACCTCGAGACTGGAGCGGAACCTCACAGGCTCGAGCTGGAAGAAGAATTTGGGTGGAGAAGTCAGCAGGACTTCGGAACTCTTTATCCCCTGTTCAACTCTCCACAGGATTGATTTTTAATGCAATGTTGGCGAAGCCAAAAAATCAAAGTCGTGAGCCATATTAATTTAAAGAGGACACTTTAGGACGGCGGGTTCCGTCTGTAAAACCCATTAGATGAGGGATGTGTGCTTTCCTTTTTGTTTCTTTTTCCTAAAAAGAAAATAAATTTTTGGGGTGGAGAGACTCGCTTTTGCTTCTTTTTTTAAAAGAAGTCGCTACGAAAAGCGAAAATTTTATTCTTTAAAGTAGTCTATTAATAATTTTTTTGATTTTAATATATCTTCTTTCTTCTTGGATTCAATAATTATCTTTTTTAAATGATCCTTGCCCAAATAATCCAAAACATTTCTCCAATCAAAATTTCCTTCGTCTAAAGAATTATGTTCATCTTTTTCTCCATAGTTATTATGTGCATGCAGGTGAACTAATCTTAGTTTGACTTTTTCAATAAATTCATTCAAATCTATTTTAAATTTTCCTTGGTGTCTTGCGACATTTAAATGCCCAATATCTAAACAAAATTTAACCCTCGGAAAATTTTTTAGAACTCTAAAGATAACTTCCTCTGAACAAACATGATTTTCATAGATCATTTCTATTCCATTTTTATTAGCAAAATCTATAACTTCGTTAAATTTTTTGGTTTCATCTTCAGAAAATTCTGTTTCTTTCATATGAAAATTTATTTGTTTAATCCCCAGAATTTTTGAGATAATTATTTCAGATTTTAATATATTCAGCTCTGCTTCAGAAAATTCTGGAAAACCCTTTTCTCGGGAACTAAAGATTCTGCTTAATTGACTATGTAAGGATAATGCCCTCTCTTTAAACATCTCTTTTAACTTTATTAATAATATTATATTCGGACTAAATCCTTTCCCAAAACTCTTAAATTCATATCCATCAAATGGATAATCTTCAAAAGAAAATTCCTTCAAATTTTCAATACTGCAACATATTAGAGGCTTCATTTTTTATTTTTCTCCATTTTTTCAAATACCATAACTATTTTTGGAGGATATAAATCTAAATGCTTGGGGCTTTTCCCAATAAAGTCAGAATGAATCAATTTCAATCCAGCCTTACTAAATATTTCTTCCCATTCTTCAATTGTTTTATAATTAAAAGTTAATGCAATATTGTCTCTGTTTCTCATTATTTTGTTTCCAAACCAATCATAAAAAGAAATTATTTTCATCTTAATCTTTTTTTCAAAAGATAAAAATTGTTTAATGTTTTCAGATAAATTTTCATTAAGATAATTTTCAGGGTAGCCCTCTTCAATTAGTATTAATCTTCCTCCATGCTTTAAAATACTTGCAAGATGTTTAATAAATAGTTCTTGATCTAAATTATCTAAATGATGTAAAATTAAAGAAAGAACAATATTATTTAATTCATTTTGTAAAAAGGGAGTTTTGACTAAAGAAGGTTGGACAATAAAATCTATTTTGGGATTCTTAGATCTTTCTGAAAATGCCCCAATATCTGTAACATAAGCTTTTTTTAAGGAGTTGTTTATTTTTAATATTTCTTCCATAAAATCATCTGCCCTTCCTCCAATGTCTGCTATAGAACCTTCTATTAAAAAACTATTTATTCTCTTAGATAAGTTTTTTATTTTCTTCTTCCTAAATTGGGCTAATTTTTTAGAATAATCTAAGCTCTTCTTATTTCCAAAAGAGGGAAATTTATTTCTAATTTTAGAAACAGCTAAATCTTCATTTTTCATATTATCTTCTAGAATAGACAACATAGAGGAAATCCAAGAACTCGGTAATCCTATTGATCTCCAATAATCTTCTAGCCTTATTTTTATATTTTCTCTTGCATCTTTAATAGATAAAATGTCAAGAATATCCTCCGACTCATTTAAAGTGGTTTCATAATTCGCCTTAATCAAACTTAAAGTATGAATTGGGTTTTCCACACAAATAAAATTTAATTTATTTTCTAATTTGCCCTTTGTTAGATCAAATATGGGCTTATCGTTTTCTAAAGGAGAATCCCCATAATAATCTATTTTGTAGGAAGGATTGTCTTTTAATAAATCTTTAATCGCAAAAGATTTATCCTTAAAACTAAAACTAACATAATTCCCATTAATCTCCAAAAGAATTCTAGATAAATCCTCCATTTTATTTAGTTTAGATTTAATATTTGACAATATTCCATTTTTGGACGAATTTTTAATTTTACCAATCCGCATAATTACCCTTAAGATACTTTTAAGATCTCTAGAAGGAAATTGTTTAGTATAATTTTTTCCTGAAAATATTTTTTTGGGCAATTCTTGTTTAATAATTTCTTGAACTTCAAAGACCTGTTCTAATGTAAGTGATTTTCTATAAGAGGCTTTTTCATAAAAATTAAATTTTCTATTAGAAATTTCTGGAGAAAATTTTTCGTTGCCTCTTCCAGTATAAAGAATAAAATTTTCTTTTATTTTTTTAATGTCTATATCTGATAACTTAGAAAAATCTGAAAAGATCATCTCTAAAATATTTATATTATTTTTTTCTAACCAATACATAGTTCTAGAAGTAATTATAGATATTTTAAATCCGCTTAGAATCATCTTTGATAAAATTTTTGACATATCACTATCTATTTTTCCACCATGTTCGGCGAGAGTATTGTCATAATCAAAAGCAAATATTTTATTCATTTTTAAGTTTTCCATCTGTTTTATTATTATAAATAGAGACAACACGATTAAAAAGCCTTTTTGTTTCTTCAAGGGGCAACCCAAAGTTGATGGAATTATAAATTTGTTTTCTTAATTCACTTATTTCTGGGGGATCGTCTGCAAAATTCAAATAGGTAACTGTCTCATAAATACGAGACAAGATTTTATTTGCTCTTTTGTTTGGGCTTAATTTTATCCTTTCATTATCATTATAATATAAATCAAATGTATTAATAAGTAAATCAGATGCTTGAGCATATAAATTCTTTTGGAATAATTCTCTATTCTCTAAAAAATCATATCCTAAAACAGGTATATGTCTTCTAAATAAAGCACTTGATGTACGATAGATTATTTGTTTTTGATACTCCTCTGGAACACTTGATAATGGGCTACAGATTCCCCTCTTAAAATTATCTACTCCTTTAACAGAAATTCCAACATTAAATCTTCCATCTTTTCTAGATCCTTCTGAAGAGATTTCATCTAAATCCACAATTGTTTCTTCCAAAGAGAATTCATTTCCATCAGTGATTATTAAAAAATCAAAATCTCCTGGCTTTTCTGAAAAAAGAGAAGAACCAAAAATAGAACAACTTAAAACCTCAAGAGAAGGAGAATTTCTATTTACCAAATTTACAACTTTTTGAGATAATCCTTGATATATCTGACTTCTTTTTTCTAATAAAGTATTTTTATCTCCATAATGCAAAAAACGATAAATACTTCTATCAAAAAGCTCTTTTCTCTTACTCGGATTACCAAAGTCAATTTTTTTGGAACCATTAAAAATCTCAATGGGAAAATTTATCTCAAAAGGAATCCTATTAATCATTTTTTCCTCCCAGTGCATTTAGATTCTTATGCAAAATATCTAAATATTTGGGGTCTTCAATTCTTCTTCTAATAGAACGAACAACATAATACTTCAACAAAGAATATTTTAATAGAGGTTTAAGGGCATTTTCCTCTTCTTGAGAAAGAGGCACATTTATTGAATCATTATAGGTTTCTACTATCCTCTCAAGGGAATCTTTAATATAATCAGGTCTTGTCATATTTTCTCCTAAAAGCAATGGAGCGATAAATTCCTCTAATCTTCTATAAATTCCAATTGATTCTGAATCGACTATTTTTGGATTGTTCATATTCCAGAATATATTTGATCGATTTAAATCTCTATGAATAAGTGCATTTGGCAATTTTGGTAAAACCCCAAAAAAATCCTCTTTTAAACTCTCATCTAAAGAATCAACTAAAAACCCATGTTTATTTGGATTATTTTTCGTTAAATCCAAATATATAGAGATTATGCTTGCCTCATTAAATGAATCTCTTTGTTGTAATTTTTCTACCAAATTTGGATTCTCTGATAGAAAAAAAGAAAAAGAATTATGTAATCTCCCCATGTGATTTCCCAATAAAGGAAAATAACCTATATTTAAATCTGGTCTTTCTTTTTCTTCAATAAACTCTTCTAATCCAAAATAATTTTCTCCAATTTTAATTGTATAACCTTCAGTTTTATCTATTCTTGGAAAAATCCTTGGAAAGTAATCTTCAATAGATCCTAATACTTGAGAAGTTGATTCTGCTCTTTCTTTATTATCTCCCCTGTATTTTAAAATAAATTTAGATTTTCCTTTAGTCAAAACATAAATTCCATTTTTTGATCTTCCTTCTAATAAATGGGCTATATCTTCTGCGACTAATCCATATTTAACCTTTAATTCTTCCTTTAATTGTCCAATATCTATGGGAGGTAAATTTTCTCTGGATAAAACTCTCTTAGGGATAGAATAATTAATCTTCCCGGATAATATCTTTTTTCCTTTAGATATTGCATTCCAAATATTAGAAATTGGACTTATTTCAACTCCGTCTTCATTTGCTAAGATAAAGGCATTTCTTATATTTTTAAAAAAGTTTGATTCATAAGTAGAAACAATTAAATTATTACTACAATCTCCATTAAACGAAAGGGTTTCTCCAGAAGTATATCCATGATTACTTTGTTTTCTCTGAAAATTAAATGAATTGTCCTTAGAATTTATTTGTGAAGAATCTCCAACAGATATACCTTCTTCGCTATATCCCTCATAATCCTGAATCTCTAATCTTAATTTTTTGTTTTCTTGCTCGATATTTACCATATTCTAAAATGTTAAAAAGATTATTTAAATCTTTCCTACTCTGTAGTTACAACTAATTAATCGGCATAGCCGACTATCTCTTTTCTGAAAGAAAAACCGCGAGTCTCTTTCTGGGGGCGGAAAAAATTTAATTATAATTTCAAAATCTTTGATTTTGATTAAATGTGCGAAGCACGAAAGCACACATCCCCAAACAGGGGCGGGTGGTCGGGGGTTTTAAAGTGTCCTCCTTACTAACTTTTTACATTTTAGTTTTGGCTCACGATTGAGTTGAACATCGGAATTTAACGAAGTCGCCGAAGGCGATTTGGGTGGAGAAACCTGCAAGGTTTCGGAACCGTTAAATTCCTGTTATATTCTCCTGACGATAGGAAGGATTGATTTTTAGTGCAACGATGCCGAAGGAAAAAATCAAAGTCGTGAGCCATATTAATTTAAAGAGGACACTTTAGGATGGTGGGTTCCGTCTGTAAAACCCATTAAATAAGAGATGTGTGCTTTCCTTTTTGTTTCTTTTTTCTAAAAAGAAAATAAATTTTTTTGGGGTGGAGAGACTCGCTTTTGCTTCTTTTTCTAAAAGAAGAAATTTTTGATTTAGTTAATGTTATAAACAGGCAATTCTTATTTTTAAAATAATGAAACTAAGTTTAGTAATTCCAACATACAACGAAAAAGAGAATATTCAAAAACTTATTAAAAAAATTCAAGAAGAATTTAAAGAAAATAAGATTGATGGAGAGATAATTATAGTTGATGACAATTCTCCAGACGGAACAGGAAAAATTTTAGAAGATTTGAAAAAGAAACAAAAAAATCTTAAAATAATTCACAGAAGCGGAAAACTTGGGCTTTCTTCGGCAGTTTTAGAGGGCTGGGAAATTGCAGATGGTGAAGTTTTAGGAGTTATGGATGCAGATTTGAGCCATCCTCCAGAAAAGATAAAAGAACTTTTTTGGGCGATAGAAAAAGGAGAGGCAGATTTCACAATTGGAAGCCGATACATTAAAGGAGGAAAAATTGAGGGTTGGAATTTGAAAAGAAAGTTAATGTCTAAAACTGCGACACTTTTATCAAGAGTTTATACAAAAGTTAAAGACCCAATGACAGGATTTTTTATGATTAAAAAAGAAGTTATAAACAATGTTGATTTGAATCCAAAAGGATTTAAAATTTTATTAGAAATAATTATCAAAGGAAAATATCAAAATATAAAAGAAATTCCAATAACTTTTATTAATCGTATTGAGGGAAAAAGCAAGGCGGGAACAAAAGAAATTTTTTATTACCTTCAAAATTTAATAAGTTATTTACCACATAAGAAAAATGTGATTAAAGAGTTTGTTAAGTTTGGGGTTGTTGGGGGAATTGGAACTTTAATTAATATCGCAATATTGTATTTATTAACTGAAAAGGCAGGAGTATATTATCTGATTTCTGCGATTTTTTCTTTTATTGTTGCCATGTCTAGCAATTTTATATTAAATAAAATTTGGACTTTCAAGGAAAATGTAAAACTAGGGATTGGTAAAAAATATTTACAATTTGGTTTAGTTAGTGTTTCGGCTCTTTTAGTAAATTTGTTTTTCCTTTACATTTTCACAGATGTTTTAGGAATTTATTATATAATCTCTCAGATTTTGGCAATTGGAATTGCATTAATCATAAATTTCTTGGGGAATAAAATATGGACTTTCAGCAAATAATTAAAAAACATAAATGGTTAATTATTATCTTTGTAATAGCTCTTTTAGTTAGAATTGCTTTTGTTTTTTCTACGCCCGTGCAAATTTGGGACGAAACAGTTTATGCAAATCTAGGTTATGATTTAAGTAATAATCCATTAGATTATTCTGTTGCAAATAATGGTTGGAGTGATTTTATTCCTCAAAGTGAAGGATTTTATGGTTGGCCTAATATGGGTTTTAGAGCCCCCTTATTACCTTATCTCTTAATGCCTCTTTATCTTTTCCACTTAGATTTTTTAGTAATCTTTTTTATAGCAATAATCGGAGCTTTATCTGTTTGTTTAGTCTATCTTCTTGGAAAAAAGTTGTTTAATGAAAAGGTTGCCCTTTATTCTGCTATTTTATTTTCATTAATCCCTCTTCATGTTATTTATAGTGCAAAAATCTTAACTGGTGTTTTATTTACATTTTTTGTATTATTAACTTTCTTTAGTTTTTGGAAAGGATACGAAGAAAACAACAAAAAACATAAAGTTTTATTTGGAGTGTTTTTAGCTTTAGCTCTTTTATCAAGATATACTGCTTTATGGATTGTTCCGATTTTTTTCTTGTATTTTTTAGCGAGAGATAAGTCTCTTAAATTTCTAAAAGATAAATATTTGTGGTATTCGATTTTGGCTTTTTTTGGAACCTTAATTCCTTGGTTTATTTATGGACTTTTTGAATACGGCAATCCAATTGGAGCATTTATCCATGGAGCAAAAGCATCTGCATATTGGGGCGGACTTCAATCTTGGACTTTCTTTTTTGAATATTGGTGGCAGATGTTTTCAATAATTGGAATTATTTTTGTGATTGCCTTAATTTACATTTTATACAAAAAAGATTTTTTAAAAAATGAAGTTTATCTATTGTTAATTTGGTTTGCTTTCTTTTTAGGAATGGCAATTTATATGCCCCATAAAGAAGATAGATTTATCTTAGCAATTGTGCCAACAATTGCCTTAATTTCTGGATATTTTATAGACAAAATTAAAAAATATAAAAATTTAATTTTAATTGGGCTTATACTTATAACCTTATTCTCTTTATCATCTCAATTTTATACAAATTATAACAATTCTTACACAGACACAAATAAATGTTTTTTAGAAAGCACGGATTTTTTAAAAAATAATGCTGAAAAAAACTCAGTAATTATTACAGATGAATCTTCTGTAATTTATTATTATACAAAATTAGAAACACATTTTTATCCTAATCCTTGGAATTATGATACTTTGAAAAATTGGGCAAAAAACGATTATTCAAATTATCAAGTTTATGTTCTCTTTGGAGATTATATCATAAAACCCGATGGAAAATCTGAAAAGATAAAAACAGATTTAGAAGAAAATTCTAAAAAAATATGGGAATGTTCAAAAGAAAACGGATATTCCGCAGTTTATGAAATTTCGGCGTAAGCCGACAATCTGTTTTCCCTCAGGAAAACCGCGAGTCTCTTTCTGGGGCGGAAAAAATTTAATTATTGATTTCAAAATCTTTGATTTTGACTAAATGTGCGTAGCACGAAAGCACACATCTCCTAATAGGGGCGGGTGGTCGGGGGTTTTAAAGTGTCCTCTTTACTAACTTTTTACATTATAGTTTTGGCTCACGATTGAGTTGAACATCGCGATTAAGAGAAGTTCGGTTTTGAGGCAACCCACAAAACCGAATTTGGATGGAGAAGTCTGCAAGACTTCGGAATCTCTTAATCGCTGTTATATTCGTCTGACCAACGGGAAGACCTAAAATTTAGTGCAATGTTCCGCAGGAAAATTTTAGAGTTTTTGGATTACTGATAAATTCGACCGCAGGGAGTGTATATGTCCGTAGGACGAGAGAGGGGCGTCAGATTTTTTGCTTCTTTTTTTTAAAAAAAGAAGATAGAAGGGGCGTCTTGTTTTGGTTCTTTTCTGAAAAGAACATATAGGGGGGTCGTCTGTCACTGGACAATGGCCCAAAAGATTTATATAGTAGTTCATTTATTTACATTTGTATTCAAATGAGGGGTTAAATATGGCACAGAAGAATGTAACATTAAGTCTTGACGAAAATATTTACGATAATTATAGAGAATTTTGTAAAAAAAATGCAATAGCTTTATCAAGAAGTATTGAAGTTTTTATGGAAGAAAAAACAAAAAAGGAAGAAAAATGAATCAAGCACTTATATCTGTAAATGAAGCATCAAAATGGGCATCTGATTATTTAGATAGACCTGTAACTCAATCTAATATAAGCTATTTACTTCAATATGCTAAAATAAAAAAATATTATGATGAACAAAGAAAAATAAAGGTTAATCAAGAAGAACTAAAAAAATATTATGATGAAGAAGTTGTTCAAAAACAAAAACAATGGAAAAGTAAATTAGGTAATGATTTGGATTGGGGATTGTCTTTTGCACATCTTAGAGAATCTGATACAACAAAGCATGTTCATAGATTACATCCCTACAAGGGGAAATTTATTCCTCAATTAGTGGAATATTTTCTAGATAAACATATTAATACTCATAAAAAAGAAGTTTTCTTTAAAGAGGGCGATATAATTCTTGATCCTTTTATGGGTAGTGGAACAACATTAATTCAATCCTCTGAATTAGGATTACATTCTATTGGCATTGATGTCTCAGATTTTAATTGTTTGATGTCAAAAGTAAAACTTGGAAATTATAATATTTCTAAATTAAATGATACTGCAAAAAACCTTTTGACACAAACTAATGATTTTAGCAATAAAGTTTTTGATGATACATTTGACGAACAACTTAAAGAGAGATTAAACGATTTTAATAAAAAGCATTTTCCAAATCCTGATTTTAAAAATAAAATTAGAAAAGGAATAATAAAAAATGAAAAAGAATTTGGAGAAGAAAAACTAAAACAATTTTTAGAAGAAAATAAAGAATTTTTTGAAAAAAATGGAACAAAAGACAAATCTGGACTATTAAACGAAAAAGATATGAATAATTTTTTGAATAAATGGTTTTCTAAAAGAGTTAGACAGGAATTATTTTATTACATAAAATTACTTGAGAAAGTTGAAGATGAAGACCTTAGAAATGTTTTAAGAATCGTTTTAAGTAGAACTGCTCGTTCGTGTAGGGCAACAAGACATTCTGATTTAGCGACATTGAAAGAGCCACAAATAGGACCTTATTATTGTAGAAAGCATAAAAAATTATGCACTCCAATAAATTCTATAACAAAACATCTAAGGAGATATACTCTTGATACAATTAAAAGATTAAAGGAATTTTCAAATATAAAGCAAAAAGTTAATTCTGGAGTTATTCATGGAGATTCAAGAGAAGTTAATATATTTGAAGAAATTAAAAAACAAAATCCTGAATTTTATAATCTATTATCAAATAAAAAAATCGCAGGGATCTTTACTTCTCCACCTTATGTGGGTCAGATTGATTATCACGAACAACACGCTTATGCTTATGAATTGTTTAATATTCCGAGAAAGGATGATAAAGAGATTGGACCTTTATACAAAGGAAAAGGAAAACAAGCAAAAGATGAATATATTGAAGGAATTAGCAATGTTCTAATTAACATAAGTAAATTTGTGAGGGATGATGGAGATTATTTCATTGTAGCAAATGATAAGTCTAATTTATATCCTTTAATTGCTGAAAAAAGCGGTTTGAAGATTGTTAATAAATTTAAGAGACCTGTTTTAAACAGAACTGAAAGAGATAGGCAACCTTATGCAGAAATTATATTTCACATGAAGAAGAATTAAAATGGTAAAAGTAAATTTAGACGCATTAATACCGAGAGAGGATTTCGAAATTTCAGATAAAACTACCTCTGGAAACAAAAAAGACACCATTTCTATTGAAGATATGAAATTAAAGTCGTTTTTTATTACAAATGTTCGTAAACCTGATTTCCAAAGAGAAACAAACGAATGGGAACCTGAAAAAGTTGTTGAGTTTGTTGAAAGTTTTATTAATGGAGATTTAATCCCTGCTATAATCTTATGGCGAAGTCCGACCGGATATTTGTTTGTTATTGATGGCTCACATAGATTAAGTTCACTTATTGCTTGGATAAATAATGATTATGGTGATGGTATTGCTTCTAAAAATTTTTATGATAGCGTAATTGATGAAGATCAAAAAGAAATTGCTAAGAAAACAAGAGATTTAATAGAAAAAAGAGTGGGCGAATATGAGGATTATAAGCTTGCATTAACTAATCCTGATAAAGTAAAACCTGAAATTTTAAGAAGATCAAAAAATTTAGGTGCATTAGCAATACAATTGCAGTGGGTAGAAGGAGATGTTAGTAAGGCAGAAGATTCTTTCTTTAAGATAAATCAACAAGCAGCCCCAATAAATAAAACTGAATTGGTTTTATTAAAAGCAAGGAAGAAACCAAGCTGTATTGCCGCAAGAGCTATAATGAAAAGTGGAAAAGGACATAAATACTGGTCATCTTTTTCTGAAGAAAAACAGAAAGAAATTCAAGAATTAGCAGTAGAAATAAACAAAATTCTTTTTTCTCCAAGATTAGAAACACCCTTAAAAACTTTAGATATTCCTTTATGTGGCAAAATTTCTTCTGCTCAGACATTACCTTTAATTTTAGGATTTGTTAATATCTCAAATGGAATATATGATAATGAAGAAATCCATAATTTAGAGGATGATCTAGATGGTTCAAAAACAGTTAAGTTTCTAAAAGAAACTAAGAAAATTGCACAAAGAATTAATAGCAATGAATGTTTTTCATTAGGATTACACCCAGTAATTTATTTTTATTCTAAGACTGGAAGGCATAAACCAGCTTCATTTTTAGGAATTGTTGAGCTAGTAAAAGAATTAGAAACTAAAAATAAATTTAATGATTTCATCAAAGTAAGAAAAGATTTTGAAACAATTTTAGATAAATATGATTTTGTAGTTCAACAAATAAATAGAAGATTTAGGTATGCAAAGAAAAGTATTAAACCACTTTTATTATTTTATATGACAATTATTGATAATTTAAAAGCTGAAAAAAGTATTGAAGAATCTGTGAAAGAAACTTTAAAATTAAAAGACTTTGAAAATGTCAATATAGACAACGAGTATTTTGAAAGTCAGAGTAATGAATTTTCACAACCTGTTAAAAATTTAACATTTATTAAAACATATTTAGAAAATGCTCCTCGTTGTCCTATTTGTGGGGGATTTATCCATAAAAATTCCATCTCATTTGACCATAAAGTTAGAAAGGAAGATGGTGGAAAAGGGACCGCAGATAATGCTCAATTAACTCATCCTTATTGTAATTCAACTTATAAGAATTAAAATTTATTATTCATTACTTCTTCAATTAAAGGAGTAATTTCTGTCTTGACTTCTTCAAGAACAGCCAATAAATCTTCATAAGTGCCTTCTCCACCCAATAAATCCCAGAATTCTTCTTGAACTAAAAGACCTGTTCCTTGTTCAAACATTGGAGATACTTTCCAGTTATTGTATTCTCCATTTTCATTGTTATAATACACTCCGAATATAATAATTGCATTTTTATCAAAATCTTCAAGTTTGATGTCTCTTTTTTTCATAGCAACGATATTCAATAAATCTTCTTTTGCGGCTCTGACTTCTTTTTTGTTAGGATCTGGGCCCTTCATTTCTATAAAATATTCCTTACCAGATTTGTCTTTTAAGAATAAGTCAATAGTGATTCTGATTTCTCTTATATTCTTAGTTTCTGCATTATAAATCATCTTTATTTCTTCATCATAATCAGAATCTATTTTTTTCTCTTCTAAATCCTTTACCAAATTCCTTATAACTGCACTTTCTGAGTTTGATATTTTTCCAGTAAAAACAAATTTTTTGACTTCTACAAAATTATCATTTCCTTCTGCTATTTTTCTTGCTAATATTTCATAGTAACTTCCTAACATTGTGGCAGTTCCATGAATAAATGATTTGATATTAGAGAATTTTCCAAAAACTACATCGATAAAAGGATTTCCTGATTTTTTTGAAAAATCATAGTTATCTATTTTCTTTTTGATTCTTTCAATTAAATCTTGTTTTATTTCCTTTTTTAGTTCAGTAGTAAGTGCCATATTTAAATAAAGATAAACTTTCATATATAAATGTTCTTCTAATTTTCAGGTATAAGACGCCCCCTAATAAATTTCTTTTTCGCAGAAAAAGACTATCTTGACGCCCCTTCCTATAAATTCTTTTACGAAGTAAAAGGCAAAATGTCCGAAGGACTAAGCCCCTCTCTCTTTCCCGTCCTAAGTAATCCAAAAATTGAATATAACATCGG
>CAZTIP010000003.1:0-81681 GCA_964613185.1 Candidatus Woesearchaeota archaeon
CCCCATCATAACCACTTCCAGAAGAATCCAAAACATCATTCTCAAAATCATAATAAGCGATTAAACCATCAGTTGAAATTCCAGTTTCAGCTTCACTATTATCATTCAAATCAAAACATCCATCATCCTCAGGAAAATCAATCAAAGTATCATTATCATTATCAATCCCATCATTACATTGAGTTACACAATCCGAAGGGCAACTAATTCCATCCTCTCCAGAATCACAAGTTCCATCTCCGCAAGAAGAACCACTGCCAGAACCTCCACCTGATGAACCACCAGAAGAACCTCCTCCGCCGCCAGAACTTGTAGATTCCAAATTATCATTTCCATCAACACAACCACTATCCAAATTATCTACATCACCATCACCGTCGTTATCAACACCATCATTACATTGAGTCACACAATCCGAAGGGCAACTAATTCCATCCTCCCCAGCATTATCGTCACAATAGGTATTCCCACAAAGAGAATTATCATCCTCGTCAGAAGAACTTGAAGAAGAACTATCCAATAAATCTGGAACACCAACATCATCAATGTTCCCCAAAACATTCTCATAATCCCAGAAAATAAAAAACGAAAACAACGCTATCAAAAACAAATAAACAACTAACATCACACGCCTTTTCATTCAATCCAAAAAAAAAACGAACTATTTAAAAGTTTCCCTAAAAAATCATCCAACTTCCCATAAAAATAACCTAACTTTCCGAGGACTATATTTTATAATATTCGCAGAAATGATAATCTCCTCTGAATGAATCTCGTAAGAAAGGGTATCTTGAAAAACTTGGGAGTCTAATTTGCATGGATTTCCCAAATTACAAATATTTAATGAATAATTAAATGGAGGTTGTGGAATTGAGGAATTAACAAAATTATTTAATTTCAAAAATTCAGGAGAATTTGAATCCAAAATAGAATCATTCAAAACAAAGTTTCTAAGAGTTACATTGGAAGAAATATCCTTCAAAATCTTTTTTTGAAGATTTGAGGCATAGCCATCAATACCCTTTGAGGAAAGATTATGTTCAGAATAAACAAATAGCAAAACTCCTGTAACTAAAAGAACTGCAATAGTAGCTTCCAAAATTCGCATCCATCCCTTTTTATTTCTCATCACCAGACCTTCACGGTAGCCCTCGTATTTATTACGCTATTTCCTTTCAAAATTTCTACCAAATAAGATTTAGCTATAATATTTCCTTCATCCGGAATAAATCGTTCCATATTAAATTCAGGAGCATCATCAAAAATAATACTAAAATCCAAAATTTCAGGAACATTAAATTCTGATTTCAAAGAATGATAATCTGAAGAATAATTTATCTTTAAATCTTCAAGTAAATCGTAAGAAATAACCTTATTTTCAATAATGTTTCCGGAAAAATATTCTCCTTCACTTAATGGAATGCACCCAGAAAGACCTGCATTATCTGAAAAAGTAGATGAAAATAAAACCGTATGTGCAGTTCCGTTTGCTTCGATATTCAAGGTAATTTCATTAGCATTAAAAGTCACAGATGAAGATTCAATTGTAGTTCCCAAAACTGAGCGAACCTTAGAACTATTAAATTTATTTTTAAAAAGTCGATTAGGTAGATTTACAGAAAAACAATCAACTCCCGAAGGGAGTACAACAGAGGTATTCAAAAACATACTAGTCAAATTAGTATTTATTTTCTCAAAAAGTGAATCATAAATATCTTGAGAAACTGCAGAAGATAATATAGTGTCATCATAAGGTTTAAGAGTAATGACTAAAAAAAATACAAAACCTACAAAAAAGACAAAAGAAAATATCATCTCAAAATGTGCAGCACCCTTTTTTTTTAACATTGAATTAAAACAAAATCCTAATTTATTAACTTATCCCAAAAATAAAGCTTTTGCCCCCGTAGTAATTAATAATGTAATTGTTAGTAAAATAAATGAATGTCTAAAACCATTTTTCACGCTTCCTTCAGAAATCTTACCTATAACTAAACCTGCAAAAAAAGATTGAACCAAAATCATTACAAATAATGGAAATGAAAACTGACCCGGATCTATTTTCGTAGTACTAACTTTCAAGCCACCAGAGGAAGACAAATCAGAAACAAGAGGTAAAATTTTAAATTCGAGAACCAACATAATAACAATAAAAATCATAAAAATAATATACCCTTGAGTAACTAAATTAGAAATTGATGCTTTTCTTTCCTTTCTCAAAACATCTATTTGATTAACAGATTTAGAAACGGATTCTAAAATAGTTCCAATCTTACCTCCCGCCTTTTCAGCTTCAGAAATAAGACTTATTGCCCGAGAAATAACCTTACTCTTAGTTTCCTTAGCAAAAATAGAAAATGCTTTTTCAAGAGGAATTCCCAAGACTAGTTGATTGGCTAATTTAGAAACATGAGGACTTAGAGACCCATAATTCCTATTTTTCAAATTAACAATTCCCTTACTAATTGGAGTTCCAGAACGAACATTTTCAACCAAATCTCTGGTAAAGGCAAGAAATTTTTCTTCTTTTTCTTTCTGAACATTTTGTCCTTCAATAAAACTAATCATAAATGGTACTACAAGGATAATTCCACCAAGAACCAAAAGAAAATACATCAATTGGTCTCCAAAGAATAACAAAAGAGCTATTCCCATTATAGAAAGTCCTGCAGATATTCCGAAAAAATGTTTCTTTTCTAATTTCATACTTTTGGTTGTTTAAAGTTTAATACTATTAAGAAGATGATGTTTACTAAAATAATTCCAAGAATGCTAAAAAATAATAATGTATTCAAACTAAGGCCTCCAAGACCCAACCCTGCAACATTCATAACAATAAACATCATCATCAAAACAAGAGGGGCAGCAATAAGAATTGAAATATAAATATCCATAAATGTCCCAGCCAAATCAGAATATTTTTGTCTTTCTAATTTATAGTCAAGTAAAAAATTGTCTGCTTTTTTTTCAAGATAACTCTTCAACTCTCCTCCCGTCCCGATATTCGTTGCAATTCCAGAAAATAATTCAGAAAGTCGTTTATTGGAAATTTTTCTAGAAACATTTTTTAAAGAAGTCACCAAATCATATCCATAAATCTCTACTTGCGCAATAATTTTTTTAATTTCAAATCCGATATTTTTATATTCCTTAGACATAGAGATTATCTTCAAAATTTTAACGGGTTCAATATTTGATCCAGAAATAGCCGCCATATGAATTGTAGCAAATGGAAGTTCCTGAGAAATCTTTTTTTGAACAGAACTTGCCTCGCTTGCAGGATAAAGATAAAATGCAATAAACGTAAATCCAGATAGAGCAAACGGAATCCAGGCATAAATAAAATTGCTTAAATTAAATATCAATAAAACTCCAAAAATAATTATTCCAACTAAAAAGGAAATAGAAATAGACATCAACATCATTGAAAGATAGGTGGACATTAGAAATTTCAAATTAGCTTTTTTCAAATCACGAGAAACACCTCCAAATTTAGGGGAAAGCTTCTCCGAAGATTTTCTAAAAAATTTGTTGGAAAACTTCGCAAAGACATTCGGTCTCAGAGAAGACGTCAATTTTTTTTCATCCTTAATCCTACTTCTTTCTAAGGAGGTCAAACTTCCTTCAGACAATCTCAAATCTTTCAAAAAAGATTCCCTATCTTCTTTATTAAGTGTAACAAAATTTTTATCTTTCTTAGAGGGGGAAACATAACTTACACGAACGACCTTTTCTTTTTTTTCATCTTTCTTTTTCTTTTTCTTTTCACTTATTCTCCCCCCTAAAATTTTTTTTATTTTAGAGTTATCTTCAGAATCCCTTTGAATTTTCACATTAACATTTATCGGAGACCATTCTTTCAAAAGTTCTGGAACAGAATTATTCAATAACTTAAGGTTATTCATCAAAGAATCCAACAATTTAATATACTCATTTCGATGGGGTTCGTCTCCCTTAAGTTTTTCCAAGACGGAATTAATATTAGAAATAATTTTTTTTTCTTGCAAAATATTTTCTTTTAATCGTTCAAACATTTTTTCCCAAAATCTCCTCATCAATTTTTTTATGCAAATCAAAAATAAATGTTCTCAATTCATTCGCTTCATTAAAATTCTTTTGAGAAACTGCAATATCCAATTTAGAAACTGCTTCATCCATAGAATCTACCAAATGTTCAATAAAATTAATATCCACCATCTAAAATAATTAAGAATATTTTCTTTATTAATGTTATTAGAAATAATTACTCTGAAGTCAAAGGGTAATGTTTCTCAAACCAAGCTTTCTCTCTTTCAATTCCCTCATTATCACTTGATTTTAAGGCCCTAACATAAATTTCAAAATGTTTGCAATAAGGAGACTGACTATCATAAATATCAATTTGTTCTAGTGCCAAACGGTCATCGCAATGAACTTCTCGAAGAAACTCGTAAGTTTCTGCCCTCTTCTCCAAATGCAAATTAGTTAATCCATCCAAATAACTTAAATATCCCTTACTTAATCCTTCCATAAATTAAAAATTAATTTCCACTTTAAAAACTTTTTCCATATTCAGATTATAATTTAAATGCGCAATAAAAAATTTCTACTTAGAAATTTTTCTCCAAATAACCAATTAATAGTAAAAACAAATCTAACTTAATCCATACCTCTTCAAAACTGCTTGAGGATTTTTTTGGTATTCATTAACAATTTTCTGAACCTCCTCATATGAAAGAATTTTTTCTGTATAAAATTTTTTCAAAAGAGTAGTTCTATTTTCCAGTTCTTTAATCAAATCTTCCCTTTTCAATCCAAATTTATCGGAAATTTTATCAAAAATCTTGCTTTTATTATTGCTCTGAAAAATATCTTGTGCAGGGTCCCAAATAAATGGAGTATTTGTTGTAGCAGTTCCATCAGGTTTAACTTCAATAACTTCGGTGATTTCTCGAAGACGACGAGTTTCTTGTCCCTTAACAATCGCGTGAGTCATAATAATCACTGCATCTAAGCTATCTACCAACATAGGACTTAAGCTAATTGGGGGAGTTTCCAATCTTCGAATAACTGCATCTACAGAATCTGCATGCATTGTAGAAATAGATGAATGTCCAGATGCCATCCCTTGAAATAAAACTGAAGCTTCTTTTCCCCTAACTTCACCAACAATAACATAATCGGGATTTTGTCTAAAAGAACTTTTCAATAAACTAAACATATCAACCTCTCCAATTCCCTCTCCAGAAACTCCGGAACGAACAACTGATGGAAGCCAATTTTCTCGGGGAAGATTCAATTCACGAGTATCTTCAATCGAAACAACTCTCTTTTCAGGAGGAATAAAAAATGCAATAGCATTCAATAAAGTTGTTTTTCCAGAAGCAGTTCCTCCAACAATCATCAAGTTAGAATCGTATTCCAAAAGAATCCACAAATAAGCAAGTATATCTGGACTAAGAGTATGAAATCCAATTAATTGAGTAGGTGTCCAAGGAGTCTTTGTAAATTTACGAATAGTAAATGTTGGGCCTTTAGAACTAATGTCTTTTGTATAAGTTGCATTAACTCTAGAACCATCAGGTAAACTTCCGTCAAGAATAGGGGAAGCATAAGAAACATATCTTCCAGTTTTCTGAGCAAGTTTTTCTACAAAATTAGTTAAAGAATCTATTGATTTAAATTTAACATTAGTTTTAATATTTCGAAATACTCGATGAACTATGTAGATGGGTTCACCAAAACCATTACATTCAATATCTTCAATAAAATAATCTTTCATCATAGCTTCAATTTCATTAAGTCCTATAAAATTTCGATAAAGGTAATAAAAAATTTTACTAAATGATTCTTCACTAATTTCCAATGCCAATTCGGAAATAATTAATCGAGAGGTTTTATCAATATAATCAACCAAATTTTCGGCAGTTTTTTGTTTATCCAACAAATCCATATTTACAACTTCCCTTATTGCATTCTCAATTTTTCCAAGATTCTCATTTTCTTCAGAGTTCATCAAGGGTTCTTCAACTTCATAAATAATTTCTCCAAGTTTTGCATCCCAATAAATATGGATAGAAACATATGGATCGATAACCATATAACGAACATTAATCTTAGTTTTATCTTGCAATTTGGGAATTGATGGAATTCGCGGATTAAAATTTATCTTCATATCACCCATAAGAATAATAAGATATTTAACCTTATTAAACCTTATTAAACCTTATTAAATTTCTCTAAGATTAACAATTATATTTCCTTCAGAATTTTCTCCAGAATTTTCAATAGTCAATTTATAGGGTGTTGGAGAGGGTAAAAAGGATTTAGTTCCGGTATCTCCAGATTCAAATTGAATATCTACCCCATATCTTGTTTCTAAATTAACTTCCCAAGGATCATCAAGTTTAGTCGTAACATCAATTTTCCCAACAGGAACTATGACATCTTCCTCACTATACAAAAAACTAGAATCAACAATCCAAGAAAGTTTATCGTTCCCCATATCAATCTTAAATTCTCCATTAGTAATCATAAGTTCAACCATCCTACGATTCCCTACAGAAGAACCAAAAACAATACGGATTTTGTCATCAATGTTTGTTAAAGCTTCAATAGCTTGATTAATTGCAATTTCATCTTTCTTCGCATCAATTTCTGGTTTAGCAATTGTAAGAACAAGTCCAATTATCGCAAGTCCAATTAAAGTATAAATTACAGTCTCAATCCAAATTTGACCACCCTTCCCGTTTAATCGCCTCATAAGAAAAAAATGCATTTCCGCTTTATATATTTATCCAAAAAAAATAAAAAAATCAGAAGGGTCCCAAAAAGGGACCAAATAAAAATAAAAATAAAAATTAATTGTTTTTAAACACAGGCAGGAATAGGGCTAAATGTTGCAGAAACATCACAGCTTTCTATAGAATTTCCTAAAGTAATCATAGACGCAATTCCAATAGAATCTGGAGTCATAGTTGAAAACAGAGTCGCCTGGTCAAATTCATAGACTGCATTACTATTTGCTCCGGGAAGTGTAGTTGACCCAGTTATACCCGCTGTAATGGCGCCAGTAGAATCAAACAAATTAACACTTGTTGTAGTTCCAGCCTCACCAATTAAAAATTGTAAGTTTTGAAGAGTATCTACATCAGAACCAGCCCTAACTTGAACTTTCAAATGAGTGCTATTAAAACAAGTATATCCTGAACCACCAATAGTTAATTCCGAAGTTACAGCCAAACAAGCATTACCTTTATCCAATTGATCACTTACCATAGGTATAATCGCTGCCCAAATAATCGTAACAGCTGCAACAGTAATCAAAATAATCAAAACTGTAGCCACAATTGCAGAAACACCTTTTTTATTATTCATTATTTTTTATCCTCCTTTCAATTAAATTCATTTCGAATTTTTTAAATTTGATTTCGTTTATTCTCATAAAATAAACTCCTTACCCATATTTAAACAAGTAAAAACTCTATTTGAACTTTTTCCTTTCGGATTCCCAATCAACGCAGGATAAATCATCACACTATCTGCTCTGTCATTATTTTCCATAGCTAAATTAACCGAACCTTCGGCACTTCCACCTTTAAGAATTTTATAAGAAAACTTTCTAAAAATCGCATTACCACCTTTAAAAAGTTTAATTTCCAGTCTGTAAATATCTACATCCCCTCTATTAATCACTTCCAAAGTATCTCCATTTATCCCTCCAAGAATTTCCACATCAAATTGAACATCCGAACAAATAGTTTCGATGGGTTGTCCAAATTTTTCAACCTTCTCAGCAATAAATCCTCTTGCCCAAATAAATATTAAAATAGCCAAAACAAAAACTAGCAAAATTAACAAAACACTTGCAATAACGGGGGTAATCCCTTTCTTATCTTTAGAAAAACCTCTTTTCATTGAGATAAATAGAACTTCGGATTTATAAATTTATGGAAACCTAAAAAAAATTTAATTACAAATAACACTCTGTGCAGTAAATGAAGGACAGCTAATATTTACCCCATTTTCTCCAACAATAGTCGGTTGAACTTCAATCAAAGTAATCTCCGTAAATCCCTCTTCAGAATAATCTGAAAACAAATAATTTTTAGAATTTAAATCGCCGACGGAAACAGGAGCTCCAGAACTATTCAAGGTATAAAATCCAAAATCAGCATCATCCCTATCATGAACTCTCAAAATAAAACCATCAACTTCAAACAACCCCTTATTTTTCAAAGTAATATTCACATTTCCATTCAGACCTTTATTACAAGTATAATTTTGTATAACTAAGTTAACTCCTTCAGGACATTCTTCCAAATCTGATGCACCAACATAAAATTGAAGCCAATTATAAACCAAAACAGAAAGCGAAATCGTAATCGTAATCAACAAAACATAAGCAACCATATTGCTAAGTCCTTTTTTCCGATTACCTAATGGAGACAAAATTTTCATCATCGACCTCCTTTTGAATTACAAAAATAACTTGGTAAGAGTCTTCAATAGGAAAAGAAAATACATCTCCCGAGATAATTACATCGAGAGTGGAACTAGCTCCAAAATCTGCAGAATTAAATTCCCCTTCCCACAAATTAGAAGAATCACTATAATCCCAAGAAACACTGTTACTTGTAGAACCATAAGACAAAGTCCCATTAAATTGTGTCCCAGCCCCCCTAATCTCACTACAAGTTTCTGCATCTCCACTAGCACATGCATAAATTAATTCAGAACCATAATTTTTCAAATAAAGCTGAGAAGAATTCCCATAAATAAACATAAAATTAGCATAAGGATCTTTATCCCGAATATCTTCAGAAATATTTTGGACAAATACTGAAAGATTAAATCCAGTCGGAAAACCATTATAAATATCATATTCAATCACAGCACCAGCTTCCCTTTTCATTTCGTAACTAAAATCTTTCAAATTCACAGGTTCAGGATTTACTTCCGCCCCATTTGCAATCGCACCAAAACTAAGAACTATCACAGAAATAATTACAGAAGAAAGAAGAAAAAATTGTCCATTTTTATTTACCACCATAAATAATCAACAATTCCATTCTTTATAAATTTAAGGAAAAAATATCATTTTTCAAAGAACAAATTGGACAAAAAAGTAGGTCCGACAATTAGCTCAAATTCACTGAAAAGAGGAAGTTGATTATCCTCAGTTCTGCGACCCTTTAAGCACCTAAACTATAACTTAGGGCTGCTTCGTTCCCGACCTGACCCGATTCATCAAAGCAAGATCAAAAAGGACAAAACTTCAACGTCAAACCAACAACATTGACAGCTTCATCTCACGCCTTGCCTTACAGTCCGCCATAAAGCCCATTTGCGAAACAGCGCAGGGCTAACACGCCAACCTGACCTACATAAAATAATAGAAGAAAAGGTTTTTAAGACTTATGTTCTAAGAAAATCTATGCCTACATCGCATAATGGTATTGCACCGCCCTGCTAAGGCGGACCCTTCGGGGTACCCAGGTTCGATTCCTGGTGTAGGCGTAGAATCTAACCGGTGGTTTGGTTTCACAGTAAGCGGAGTGCGACCGAAAGCAACGAGTGTGTTTCACACAAAATAGATTCCTGGCAAGGGAATATAATAAAATAAAAAAGTAATAAAAATGAAAATAGTATCTTGGAATGTAAATGGGATTAGAGCTGTCTTAAAGAAAGGATTTGAAGATTTCGTTAAGAATGAAAATCCAGATATATTATGCATTCAAGAAACAAAAGCCCATCCAGATCAGGTAGATGAAATTCTCAATAATTACGAACACCATTTTTGGAATTCTGCAGAAAAAAAGGGTTATTCTGGAACTGCAATATTTAGTAAGGTAAAACCAATTTCTGTAATTTACGGAGACGGTCCAATGAACGATGATCAAGGAAGAGTAATCACTTTAGAATTTGAAGAATATTATCTTATCAATGTTTATACCCCAAATTCAAAAAGACAACTAGAAAGATTAGAAGATCGTCAAGTATGGGATAAAAATTTTCTAAAATTCATAAAAGATTTTGAACAAAAAAAACCTGTGATTATTTGCGGAGATTTTAATGTAGCTCACAAAGAAATAGATATAGCAAGACCTACAGCAAATAAAACAACAGAAAAAAAACCAGGAACAGCAGGATTTACCGATGAAGAGAGGAAAGGAATGGATAATTACATAAATCATGGACTAGTAGATACATTCAGAGAATTCAACAATGAACCTGGAAATTATACTTGGTGGAGTTACATGTTTAATGCAAGAGCAAACAACACAGGTTGGAGAATTGACTATTTCCTAACTTCATCGTCTCTAAAATCAAAATTAAAGGATGCAAAAATTTTATCAAAAATTATGGGGAGCGACCATTGTCCTGTAACATTAGAATTAATATAATTTGATATCACTAAATAGTAGTCAGAAAGTTTTATAATAATTAAATACCCCTATATTTTATCTAACTTCGGTTAGATCGCTTGACTTCGGTTAAGTGTGAGAGATTGGACGGCTTCGGTTATTCAATCTCTCTTTATTTTTTTCAAAAATTTTTAAACTATAAATAAAATACAACAATACTTATAAACTATTCAAGATAACTATAATCATGGACAAAGAAATTGGAAAAATAAGCAAGGGAGAATATCAGGGGGTAACAACAGATATTATCGTCGGTGTTAAAGAATTTAATGGAAGGATAGGAGTAGATATTCGAGAATTTACGACAAGTGAAGCATACACCGGACCTACAAAAAAAGGATTGAGAATTCCTGCCGAAAGATTTGAAGAATTTCAAAGAATGATTAGTTTAATTAGGCCAGAAGATTTGCAAATGGGGAAAACTCCTCAAGAATCTTCTCCAGTGACGGAAAATCTTGAAACTGAAACTTCACAAAACGAACCTTCAGGAATTGATGAACAAGGATTAATGTAAACTATCAACAAACTTTTATAAACATCCCAATATTATTTATTTTAAGAGGTGTGTATGGTTTGGTTAGAAGTTGAAACAAAAGTGAAGTTGAAGAATTCTGAAGTCGCACCATTAAGGAAAAAAATAAAAAAAATTGCAATTCTTAAAAAAAAGGGTAAAAAAACTGATGATTATTTTGCAATTCAAAAAAGAGGTTATCCAAAAAAAGCATTTAGATTTAGGGCAATGAGGGATTCTACAGAAGTAACTTTCAAGAGATGGTTAAAAAAGTATTGGACAAAAGAAATTGTAGTAAAACAAGAATTTGAATTTAAATTAAAAGATAAAAAAAATAAGGATGCCCTAATAGAACTCTTCAAAGATTTCGGATTTAAAGAATGGGTTCAGAAAGTTAAAAGAAACGAAACTTACAAACATAAGAAAAATAAGAAAATTTCTATAGAGATTAATCATGTAAAAAATTTAGGATATTTTATGGAAATTGAATATTTATGTGAAAAGAAAGATATGCAAAAAGCAATCAAGGCAATTCAGGAAACCTTAAATGAGCTTGAAATTAAACCGGAACAAATAGAAAACAAAGGATATACAAAAATGCTTTGGGAAAGTGGAAAATTAGGAAAAAGTAAATTTATAAATTAATATGAAAAAACCATTAAAATATGTTGTAAAGAGAAAGGGGCACTTTTGGCCAAGCAATGAAATGAAAAAAATTGCAAATATTTCTGACGAAAAAATTTACAAAAAAGCAGAAAAAAATCCGATAAAGTTTTGGGGTGATTTAGCAAGGAAAGGTTTAACTTGGGAAAAAGAATGGGATGAAAAAAATACTTATGTAGAAAAACTCCCATATTTTAAATGGTTCAAGGGAGGAAAATTAAATTTTTCAGTAAATTGCTTAGATCGGCATCTAGATAAGGGCAATCAAACAGCATTAATTTGGGTGCCAGAACCAACAAATGAAAAGCCAATAAAATTAACTTACGCAGAACTTTACGAAAAAGTAAACCGATTTTCAAATGTTTTAAAAAATTATGGGGTAAAAAAAGGAGACATAGTTTCAATTTATCTTCCCATGATTCCGGAAGCATTAATCGCAATGTTGGCATGTACACGAATTGGTGCGATTCATTCTGTTGTTTTTAGTGCATTTTCTGCAGAGGCACTTAACGCAAGAATAAAAGACGGAAAGTCAAAAATATTAATCACTTCAGATAAATATTATCGAAGGGGAAAACCAGAAAATTTATTGCAAAAAGCAAAAAAGGCTATTGAAAAAACAACAATAAAAAAAGTAATTATTGTTAATCGTGAAGGGAAAAAGACGAAGGGAAAAAAGTTTTTAGATTTTAAGACCGAACTTAAAAAAGCAGAAAGTTATTGTAAACCTGAAATTGTAAATTCTGAAGACACAATGTTTTTGTTATATACTTCTGGAACAACAGGGAATCCAAAGGGAATCATGCATGATACTGGAGGTTACGCGACTCAAGCTTATTGGACTTCGAAATGGAATTTTAATTTAAACAGGGAAGATATAATGTGGTGTACTGCAGATATAGGGTGGGTTACTGGACACACCTATGCATTTTACGGTCCATTATTGGTCGGAGCAACAACATTAATTTATGAGGGAAGTCCAGATTATCCAAATCCTGGAAGATGGTGGAAAATAATTCAAGAGCATAAGGTAAATGTATTTTACACTGCACCAACCGCAATAAAAATGTTTATGAGGTTTGATAAAAAATGGATAAAGAAATACGATTTATCTTCTTTGAAAATTCTTGGAAGTGTAGGAGAACCAATTGATAAAGAATCTTGGAAATGGTATTTTGATAAAATTGGAGGAAGGAGATGTCCAATTATAGATACTTGGTGGCAAACGGAAACTGGAGGAACATTAATCAATGCACTCCCAGGAATAGGACCTTTTATACCAACAATTTCTGGAAAAAGTTTTCCGGGAATAAAACATTCGATAGTTAATGAAAAAGGAAAAATTATAAAAAATGAAAAACCAGGTTTTTTGATACAGGAAAGTCCTTTTGCACCCGGGATGCTTCACGGAGTTTTCAATAATCATAAAAAATATATAGAAACTTATTGGAAAAAATTTAAGAAAAAATATGATACAAGTGATGGAGCTTATTTGCAAAATAATTTAATTAGAATAACTGGGAGAACAGATGATGTAATGAAAGTTGCAGGGCACAGACTTTCTACAGCAGAACTTGAAAATGCAATTCATGAAAATTCAAAAGTGGGCGATTGTGCTGTTGTTCCAATGCCTGATAAAATCAAAGGGCAAGTTCCAATAGCATTTGTAATTTTAAAAAAAGATCAAAGTTCAGAAAATTTAGAAAAACAATTAAAAAAATATATTGATAAAAAAATTGGACCAACTGCAAGACCACATAAATTTTATTTTATAAAAGATTTACCAAAAACACGTTCAGGAAAAATAATGAGAAGAATATTAAGAGCTTTGTTAATTAACGAAGAACCAAAAGGGTTAATGACATTAGTAAATCCATCTTCAGTAAATAAAATAAAGGAAATAATTAATTCAAAATAAAATGAGGTTAAATATTTTAATAGGGGGAAGAGCAGGACAAGGAATCAACAAAGTTTCAGAAATCGTATCAAATGTTCTAGTAAATCAAGGATATTTTATTTTCAATTACAGAGATTATCAATCATTAATTAGAGGGGGACATAATTTTAATGTTCTTTCAATATCTGAGAAACAAATAGAAAGTCATGAAACAAAGATGGATATTTTAGTAGCCTTAGATGAAAGAACAATAAAAATTCATGAAAAATCATTAAAGAGTGGAGGGATAACAATCACTAGAAAGAATTTTTTAAACGAAGGAAGAAATTTAAATATAGCCTTAGCAGGAACGTTGATAAAAATTTTAGGAATTCCATTAAAAGAATTAAATATTGAGATAAAAAAACAATTTAGAAATTCAAAGGAATCTTTAATTTCTGCAAAGAAAGGTTATGATTCTCAAAAAGAAAAATTTTCATTAAAAAAATTAAATAATGAAATTGCAATTCTTTCAGGAAATCAAGGTGTTGCAAAAGGTGCAATTAATTCAGAATTGGATATTTACATTGCATATCCGATGACCCCTTCAACAAATGCGATGCATGAACTAGCAAAAAGTCAAATAAAAAATCAACTAATGGTTTTTCAAGCAGAGGGAGAAATTGCGGCAGCAAATATGGCTTTAGGTGCATCATTTGCAGGAGCAAAAACTATGGTCGGAACTTCAGGAGGTGGTTTTGATTTAATGGGGGAAGCGATATCACTTCAGGGAACTTCGGAAGTCCCTTTAACAATTTATTTAGCTTCAAGACCTGGGCCAGGAACTGGAGTCCCAACATACACTGCCCAATCGGATTTAAATATTGCATTAAGAAGTGGGCACGGAGAATTCTCAAGAATAGTTTTAGCTCCAGGAAATGCAATAGAAACAATAGAAAAAACATCTGAAGCACTATACTTAGCAGAAAAGTTCAAGACACTTTCAATTATTTTATCAGATAAGCATATAGCGGAATCGGAATTTTCAACAATCAAAAAAACAGAAAAAACAAAGTTAATTAAAATGTCTAGAAAGATTCCAGGAGAAAATATAGTGAGAGTTTCTTCTTATGAATCTGATAAATTTGGAAATACCACTGAATCTTACATCTTAACAGAAAAGAATCATAATTCAAGATTAGAAAAATATGAGAGAATAAAAAATTTTATAGAAAAGAATATTGAAATGACAAAATTGCACGGGAATCCAAATTCACGAAATTTAATTATAGGGTGGGGTTCTCCTTCGGGTGCAATTAAAGACGCAATTAAAAATTTAGATTTTAAATTTCTTCAAATAATTTATATGAAACCACTATCTCCGAAGATAAAAATAGAGATAGAAAAAGCAGATAAAATAATTCTTATAGAAAGTAATTCAACAGGACAATTAGGAAGATTAATTAGAGAAAAAACTGGAATAAAAATTGAAAACAGGATTTTGAAATACAATGGAAGACCATTTCATTCAGATGAACTAAAAAAATATTTAAAAGAAGTTTTAGAATGAAGAAAATAAAAACTTATTCAACAAAGGAATTATTAAGGGGAAAATCAGAAAATACTTGGTGTCCGGGGTGTCCAAATTTTATGATTTTAGATAGTTTTAAACAAACAATTGCAAATTTTATAGATTCTAAAAAATATAAAAAAGAAAATTTTGCAATAACAACAGATATTGGATGTCACGGAAAGATTTTCGATTATTTAACGCTTTCTGGATTTTATTCACTTCATGGAAGGGCAATACCAACAGGAATCGGAATGAAACTCGGAAATCCAAATTTAAAGGTGATAACTTTTGCAGGAGACGGCGCAGTCTACTCGGAAGGAATAGAACATTTAATTCATGCATTCAAATACAATGCAGATACAACTTTAATTCTTCACGACAATCAATCTTTCTCCTTAACAACAGGCCAACCAACACCAACTTCTCAACAAGGATTTATTTCAAAATCAGAACCTTTAGGAGTTTTCGACAAACCATTAAACCCATTAAAACTTGCTCTCGCATCAAACGCGACATTCATTGCAAGAACAAATGCAAGAGATATGAAACACATGATAGAAATATTCACCAAAGCAATAAATCACAAAGGATTTTCATTCGTAGAAGTAATTCAGGATTGCATAATTTTTAATTTAGAACAAAATAATAAGGATAAAAGAATGTATAAAATAAAAGACAATACAAAAAAAACAATAGCAGAAAAATTATCCAATGAATATGATTATAATTCAGGGGATGGGAGAATTCCACTTGGAGTCATTTATCAATCGCAAGAACTTTCACTTGAAGAAAAATGGCCTCAGTTAAGAAATTTAATCAAGAAAAAAACCTATTGGAAAAATAAATAATTATTAGTCAAATAATCTCTTCGCATTTTTCAAAATTTCTTTTGCGACAATCTCCACAGAAACATCTTTAATCTTCGCAATCTCAGAAACAGTTCCAACAACATCTGAAGGTTCACTTCTTTCACCAGCAACTGAAGCTAAATAAGGTGCATCAGTTTCGGTCATCAAATTTTCAAGAGGGACAATTTCTGCCATCATTTTAAAATGTTCAAGACGAGTAATTACTGCAGGAATACTAAGGTACCATCCATTTTCAACACATCGCCTAATCAATGATTTTTTTCCACTAAAACAATGCATTAAAACTTTATTCGCACCTTCTTCTTCCATAATTTCAATAGCCCTCAATTCGGCCTTTCTAGAGTGGATAACAAGAGTTTTGTTTAATTTTTTAGCTAGTTGAATTATTTTTCTAAAAATCGGTTCTTGCAAATCTTCAGTTCCAGGGATTATTTTAAAATCAAGTCCGACTTCTCCAATCGCAACACATGAATCTTTATTTTTTTCAATCCATTTTAATTCTTCATCAACATCAAACCTTTCAACAAATCTCATATAACTTTCATCCCCGACATCTTTTAATTTATTAGAAATTGCATCAACAGGGTAAATTCCAAAACTGCATTTAACAATTTTATATTTTTTAGAAAGTTCCAAAACTTTTCTATTTGTCGACGGATTTACCCCAGAAGCAACAATAGTTTTAACACCCAATTTTTCTGCCGAATTAACAACTTTTAAAATATCATCTTTAAATCTCTCATGATCTAAATGCATATGTGCATCAACAAATTCCATAATATTTAATAACCAAATACACTTAAAAATACTATGATAGAATATTTAACATTAATATTAACAATACCTGTAGGATTATTACTGGCAAAAATCACTAAAGATGAAAAAAAAATCTATTCACAAAAATTATATTTTCCAACAATTTTGTGGATACTCGCAATAATTGCTTCAATTACTTATTTTTTCGATAAAACTTCATCATTAACCTTAACATTCATTTTTCTAACAACATTCATCTGGAACAAAGCATAAACTTAAAACTTCTTTTTTCTCAATAAAAATATGGCATTTTACTTAATAGGATTAGGACTCGAAAAAGATTCAATCTCAGTTAATGCTCTAAAAACTTTAGAAACTTGTGATAAAATTTATTTAGAAAATTACACCGTAAATTTCCCCTATTCAAAAGAAGATTTAGAGAAATCACTAGATAAAAAAATTTTATTGAGCGATAGAAATCAAACGGAAAATGAATCACTCTTAGAGGAATCAAAAAATTCAAACATCGCACTTTTGGTTTATGGAGATTCACTTTCAGCAACAACACATTATCATTTAATTTCCGAATGTAAAAAACAAAAAATTCCTTATCAAATTTTTCAAAACGCATCAATAATTACGGCCATTGCAATTACAGGATTACAACTATACAAATTTGGAAAAACAGCAAGCATGCCGAACTGGAAAGAACACACAAATAAACCAACCTCATTCGCAAAATACATTCAAGAAAACGAATCAATTAAATCGCATACCTTAATTTTAACAGACATCGGACTAGAATTAAATTCTGCAATAAACCAATTAAAAGAATCTTCAGAAAAAGAAAAGGTAAAACTTCCAGAAAAAATAATTGTAATTTCAAATGTAGGAACAATTAATCAAAAAATAATTTACAACACTATTGAAAACTTGAAAAAAGAAAAAATAGAAATGCCATTTTGCATTATAATTCCATCAAATTTACATTTTTTAGAAAAAGAATTTTTAGAAAATCTTAATTAATATCCGCTCTGAATTTTCACATCGCCAGATTTCATTTTACATTGGCAGGCAAGTCTTCTATTTTTATCATCTAAACCAAATGCCTCTTCTTTTTCATTCAAATCAGATAAATTTTCCTTTCCATCAACAACATCAATTAAACAAGAACCGCAAACACCATCCTTACAAGAAAATGGAATTCCAAAGGATTCACAAGCTTCAATTATTTCACTACCATCCTTAACTTCAACTTTTTTATCTCCCAAAGATATATTTCCCATGAAAAAATAAAAGAATACACCTTTAAAAGTTTAAGTAAAGCAAATAAATTTTCAAAGATAAACTTAAATAAGAATTATTACATCATTAACCATGGTAAAGGATTCTTCAATTAACGAAAAAGAAAAAGAAATTTTAAAATTTTGGAACATAGATGGAACTTTCAAAAAATCGTTAAAACAAACTGAAAAAGGAAAAGAATTTGTTTTTTTCGACGGACCCCCATTTGCAACAGGATTGCCCCATTATGGGCATTTATTAGCCTCTGTGATAAAAGATGCAATTCCAAGGTACAAAACAATGCAAGGATTTCATGTAAATAGGCGATGGGGATGGGATTGTCACGGATTGCCGATAGAAAACATTGCTGAAAAAAATTTAAAAATTAATTCAAAAGATGAAATTGAAAAGATGGGAATAGAAAAATTCAATAAGTTTTGCAGAAACACAGTATTGACCTATACAGAAGAATGGGGAAAAACTATAAAGAGAATTGCAAGATGGGTAGAATTTGAAAATTCGTATAAAACTATGGATAATTCTTATATCGAAAGTGTATGGTGGGCATTTAAACAACTTTACGAAAAAGGGTTTATTTACAAAGGAGAAAAAATTCTGATGTATTGCCCGAGATGTTCAACACCATTATCCAAATCCGAAATTACAATGGATAATTCTTACAAAATAACAAAAGACATAACTGCAACTGCAAAATTCAAATTAACAGGAGAAGATGTTTATGCACTTGCATGGACAACAACCCCATGGACACTACCTTCAAATCTTGCACTAACTGTAAATCCGGAAATAGAATATTCATATGTAAAGGATAAGTCTGATGGAACAATATACCTTTTAGCAAAAGAATTAATTAAAAATTATTTCAAAAACGAGGATGAATACGAAATTAAAAAAACTATTCAGGGAAAGAAATTAGTTGGAAAAACATACGAACCTTTATTCCCTTATTTTAAAGACCATAAAAATGCTTTCAAATTTCTTTCAGGAGATTTTGTAACTGCTGAAGAAGGTACGGGAATTGTTCACACGGCACCAGCATTTGGAGAAGAAGATTATAACATCTGTAAGGAAAATGAAATTGAAATGGTTCAACCAGTTAACGAAAAAGGAATGTTTACAAAAGAAGTAAAAGATTTTGAAGGAAAATATATTCACGACACAAATACTGAAATTGTAATTTTTTTAAAGAAAAAAGGAAAAATCGTTTCCTCAAGAAAAATAGATCATGAATATCCCTTTTGTTATAGGTGCGAAACTAAACTAATTTATCGAGCATTACCTGCATGGTTTGTAAATATTCAAAAGATAAAACCAAGAATGCTTGAATTAAATCAAAAAATAAATTGGCATCCTTCTTTTTTGAGAGACGGAAGATTCAGACACAATATTGAAACTGCTCCAGATTGGAATATTTCTAGAAACAGATATTGGGCAGCTGCAATACCTATTTGGGAATCAGAAGATGGAGAAAGAATTGTTTTAGGAAGCATTGAAGAATTAAATAAATATTCAAAGAAATCTCCAAAGGAAGTAGATTTGCATAAAGATTTTTTAGATAAAGTGGTCCTGGAAAAAAATGGAAAAAAATATAAAAGAATTCCGGAAGTTTTTGATTGTTGGTTTGAATCAGGTTCAATGCCCTTTGCACAATTACATTACCCTTTTGAAAACAAAGATTACTTCAAAAAACATTTTCCTTCACAATACGTAGCAGAATATATCGGGCAAACGAGAGCATGGTTCTATTACATGTTAGCAATTTCTGCAATTCTATTCGACAAAATACCTTTTGAAAATGTCCAAACTACAGGAATAGTTTTGGCAGAAGATGGAGAAAAAATGTCCAAATCAAAAGGAAATTTTACCGATCCAAATTTAGTTATAGAAAAATATGGGGCAGACACGGTGAGATTTTATCTTTTAGGTTCTCAAATCATGGATGCAGATAATTTAAAATTTTCGGATAGACAAGTAGATGAAATTTACAAAAAAGTGACTGTTTTACTTTACAACATAAATAATTTTTATGAATTATACACTGAAGTTCCAGAGTCTAAAAAACAATCTGAAAAAATAATAGATAAATGGATTATTTCAAAAATAAATAATTTGATAAATAATGTCACAACAAATTTAGAGAATTATAAAACTATCAAAGTTTGTTCGGAGATTAGAAATTTTATCGACGATTTATCTACCTGGTATGTTAGGACATCTAGAGATAGATTTAATCAAAATGATGTAGATGCAAAAACTACATTAAAATATGTTTTAGAAAGATTAAGTAAAATTATAGCTCCTTTAATGCCTTTTATTGCTGAAAGAATTCACCAAACATTAGGTATAGAAGAAAATTCAGTTCATTTATCTAAATGGCCAAAATCAGAAAATAAAAAAATTAACAATTCCCTAGAAGAAGAAATGATATTCGCAAGGACCATCGTTTCAACAGCCCTAAGAGAAAGAGATCGGAATCAAGTAAGTTTAAAGTGGCCCCTTTCAAAAGCAATAATCAAATCAGAGAATAAATTAAATAAAGAACTTGAAGAGATTGTAAAATCACAATTAAACATCAAAAAACTGACTTACAAGAGGGTTAAAGAACTCTCTGTAGAATTGGATACTAATTTAACTCCTGAGTTGGAGGCAGAAGGTTTTGCAAGAGAAATGACAAGAAAAATTCAAGCAATGAGAAAAAGTGCAGGATTGATAAAATCAGAAAAAATAGAACTTGAAATTTCATCAGAGTTTAACAAAAAAATAATTTCAAAAAAAGATTTTATTCAGAAGAAGGTCGGGGCAAAATCTTTATCTTTTGAAAAATCTTCAAAAAAATTTGAGTACTCAGAAGAAGGAAAAATTAAAAAAAATTCTTTCTTAATAAAATTCAATAAATTATAATTCTCCTCGATAAAATTCATTTTTACCCCTCTATGAAGAAACAATTTAAAGAAACATTTAAATACTATTTCCAACTAAAAATAATATGATTGTCAAAGAGGAATTTTTAAGTAGGTTGAGAAAAATATTTGACCTAAATTTATATGAGGTGAAGGTTTGGACAGCATTACTTTCTCGAGGAACTTCAACAGCCGGAGAACTTTCTTCAATTTCAGATGTTCCACGTTCAAGGACTTACGATATTTTGGAATCTTTAGAAAAAAAAGGGTTTATAATAATGAAGCTTGGAAAACCAATAAAATTTGTTGCATTAAAACCGGGAGAAGTTATAGAGAGAGTAAAACGAAATTTAGTGACTTCTGCAAAGGAGAAATCAAATAGATTAGAAAAATTAAAGGGTGACGAAGTTCTTGAAGAATTAACTTCCTTATTTTCAGATGGAATAAAATATGTTGAACCAACAGATCTTTCAGGAGCATTAAAAGGAAGACAAAATATTTACAATCATTTAGATATGTTAATCAGAGAAGCTCAAACAAAAATAACTCTCGTAACTACCGAAGATGGATTAAATAGAAAAATGGAGGTTCTCCTTCCAAGTTTAGAAAAGGCAAAAAAAAGAGGAGTACAAATAAGAATTGCAGCACCAATAACAGAGAAGAATAAAGAAATTGTAAATGAATTTTCAAAAGTGGCAGAAATTAAAAATTCTGAAAATTTAAATGCAAGATTTATGTTAATTGATGGAGAACAATTAATGTTTATGCTTCTTAACGATCAAGAAGTTCATCCAACTTATGATGTAGGAGTTTGGCTTAATACTGAATTTTTCGCACAAGCACTTGAACAATTATTCGAAATAGCTTGGAAGAATTTCAAAAAAGATTAATAATTTTAAAATTACATTTCTTTCAAAACTTTAATCCCTAGCAAATCCAAACTTTTACCCAAAGTAACTTTAAAAGAATAAACTAAATTTAATCTAAATCCCTCTTTTTCAGAACCTAAAACTTGGCAATCATGGTAAAATTCATTAAAGATTTGAGCTAATTCAAAAGAATAATTTGCAATCAAATTAGGAGCCAATTTTTCATAAGATTTTTCAACAATCTTCGGAAAAGAATCTATCTTCTTCAATAATTTAACTTCGCTATCTTTCAAATCAATAAATTTAACTTTAGGAATTTCGCCAGCATTCTTTAAAATAGAATTAGCACGGGCATAGCTATAAAGTAAATAGGGCCCAGTATCTCCCTCAAAACTTGTAAATCTATCCAAATCAAATACTACATTATTTTCTCGAGAATTTTTCAAATCACCATAATAAATTGCTGAAAGGGCAATTATTTTGGAACGTTTATCAAGTTCATTTTTAGACAAATTTTCTTTATTACTTAAATTTTCACGAGCTTTTTCAATAACATCATCTAAAATATCACCCATAAAAATAGTTTTACCTTTCCTAGTTGCAAATTTTTTACCATCATTATCTAAATAAAGCCCATGAGCAATATGAATACAATCCTTAAACCAAAAATATCCCAACTTTTCGAGAATTTTAAAGACTTGTTTAAAATGAAGTTTTTGTTCATTACCAACCTCATAAATCATCCTATGGAAATTATATTTTTTCTTTCTAAAAATGGCTGCAGTTAAATCACGGGTAGCATAAAGGGAAGTGCCATCACTTTTTTGAATAAGTGAAACTCCTAAATTTTCGGAAGACAAATCAACAATTTCCGCACCTTCATCTTTTTTCAAAAGTCTCTTTTTTCTTAAATCATCGACAACAAAATTCATTTTATTATTATAATTACTTTCTCCAGAAATAACATCAAAAGAGATTCCAAGAAAATCATAAATTGAATCAAATTCCTTCAAGGAAAGTTTTTTAAATTTTTTCCAAAGCATATTATTTTCCTTATCTCCTTCTTCTAATTTTTTAAATTCTAATCTAACTTCGGATTCAAATTTTTTATCATTAGCCCGAACATATAATTCCAATAAATGTTTTGAAGGATTTTTTTTAAGTTTATTTTCATCCCCCCATTTTTTAAATCCAAAAATAATTTTACCAAATTGAGTTCCCCAATCTCCTAAATAATTAATTTTCACTACAGAATAACCATTAGCTTCGCAAATTTTCCCAATTGAATTTCCAATAATTGTTGACCTTAAATGTCCAATTCCAAAAGGTTTAGCAATATTTGGGGAAGACATATCAATGACAATTTTTTTATTTTTTCCATTTTTATTTTTTCCAAAATCTTCTTTCAAAACTTCTTCAAAAACTCGCTTAACCAAAAAATTCTTATCAACAAAAAAATTAACATATCCTCCATTAAAATCAACATTTGAAATTCCTTTAGGTAATTTTTTCCTAAATTTTTTACCCAAATCTTCTGCAACAATCAAAGGATTTTTATTTTTAGGAAGAGGATACCCCAAATGTTTTAATTTTTTAGCTAAACTAAAACATGGAAATGCAAAATCTCCCATTTCATCCTTAGGAGGAACTTCAAGGATTTTGTCAACTTCCCCAATAGAAAGTCCAAGTTCTTTAGCAATCATTTTTGAAATAATCAATCTCATAATATCTCAACAAAAAATAGATTTATTAAACTTTCTTAACAGAACATGCAGATTCAGAAACTTTTTCAGAACAATTTTCTTCAACATTTTTTTTAAAAAGACTAAGGGTCATAACTTTCAACCAATTAAAATGTAAAATCAAATGAATACCTACCAAAAAAGTAAGAATCAACCCAAATTTTGAATGGATGTCGAGTGTTGAAACTCCTAAAAAATCAAAACCACCATATTGTAAGATAAATCCAGCTAAAGAAACTACAATAAATGAAATCAACAAAAGTATATCAATCCAATAATTTGTTCTATCCATAATTCAATTAAAACTTAATAGTTTATTAATGTTTAGAAAACTAAAAAATCGCCCACTCATTTTTCTTTTTTTGTTCCCTGTCCAAAACAGAATCTAACTTATTTATTCTAGGTCTTCCACTTTCAGAATCTTTTCTTAAAGTAACTTTCAAATCTTGAAGTAGTTTTGAAATTCCTTTCTTAAATTCTCTTATTTCAGATGCTCTTCCAGAAATTCCTCCAACACCTTCAAAATTAATAATTGAATCTGCCAAATAACTAATAAATAATAAATCATGGTCAATAACAAATGCTGTTTTTTCTTTATCAATCATAATTTCTTTAATTGCTTTAGCAACTGTAATTCTTTCTTCAACATCCAAATAAGCCGAAGGTTCATCTATCAAATAGATTTCTGCATCTTTTGCCAAACATCTTGCAACACTAAATCTTTGCAATTCCCCCCCGGATAATTCCCCCATAGTTTTTTCTTGCAAAACTCCTAAATTAAAAACACTCGCCAATTTTTTACCTATTTTTTCTCTAAACATAATTTCCCTAACCTTCTCCTTAGATTCAGTAAACAAATACTGAGGCTTATAGCTAATATCTAAATTTAAGTCTAATTTTCCCTTATCAGTTTCTAATTCTCCAACAAGTGCCCTAAAAAAACTAGTTTTTCCAGTTCCATTTCTTCCCAAAACTCCAACAACATGATTTTGATGAATTTCTCCACCTTCAACTTTCAGTTCAAAACCACTTTCAAATTTCAAATTGAACGAAGGCCATTCGGCAATTTTAATCCCACTATTCAGGGAATTTTTAGTAAAATTAAAATGAAGTTCTTTATCCCTAATTCTTAAATTTTCTTCCCTTAGAAATCCTTGAAGATAGGAATTAACCCCCTTTTTAGAAGATTTCAAACCGCTAACAATCCCGTAAGAACCTTGACCACCATAAAAAATATTTAGATAGTCTGTAAGATAATCTAAAATCAATAAATCATGTTCAACAACTATGACAGATTTATTCTTTCCAAAATTTTTAATAAAATCACTTACTTTCAATCGTTCACCAATATCTAAATAAGCAAGAGGTTCATCAAAGAAGTAAATATCTGCATCACCTAAACTAGTTGCAAGAATAGAAATTCTCTGCAATTCCCCTCCAGAAAGTTTATTCATTTTATTATTTAAAACATTCTCAACCCCTAAAATTTCTGCTAATTTTTTAATCTCAGAAACTTTGCCTCGTTTCTTCAACAAATCAAAAGCAACGACATCGACAGATAATGCCGATAAATTCTGAGGCTTATAAGAAATCTTTTTATTTTTTAATAATTCAAAATATCTCAATAATTCATTTCCCTTAAAAAATTCGTTAATTCTTTCTTCATTAGATTCTCCTCCAAAATTCATTTCCTCTTGTCCTGCCAAAATTTTTACAGCAGTAGATTTTCCAATTCCATTTCTTCCAAGTAAACCCAAAACAGAATTTTCCTTAGGTGTTGGAAGTCCATAAAGTGTAAATCCATTTTCTCCATAACGGTGAACAATATCTTTTTCATCTACCGAAGGCAAATTAATTATTTCTATAGCTCCAAACGGACACCTCTTAACACAGATTTTACATCCAATACAAGTACTCTCATCAATTTTAGCTTTATTCCCCACAACAATACAACTATCCAAATCCTTTTTTTCAACTGGACACGATTTTTTACACTCAAGAGCACAAAGAGTCGGCTTACATTTTTTTCTATTAATTATTGCTAATTGCATATTCCCAAATAGAAATCTTTAATTTTAAAGTTAACTAAAAATCATTAACATTTTTACCACATTCAGGACAAAATTTTTCTCCACCTTCAAGTGCCCAATTACACCCTAAACATCTCCTAATATCTTTTCGTTCCTCAATAATTGCCTCATAATCATCTCGTCCAGATAAAATTTTTCCCATAATTGATTTGATTTTTTCTTTATCTTCTCCATCTTCTTGAAATTTCGTTAAATCAAATCCTTCCACATTAAACTCCTTCCCTCATAACAGTTTTATATTTTTTATCAAATTTCTTTTTCTTTTTCCAAGATAAAATTCCTTCAAGGGCCAAACCAATTCCTGCCAAAAACCAAAACCAATCAGAAGAAATTTCCCAACCATAAACTAATTTTAAAATAACCCCCAGGCTAATCGCAAACCCAGTAATCACCAAACTATAGTAATTAATATAATCTTTAATCATAAAAAATAATAACAAAATGATTTTATAAAATTAACTCAAAGAATCAAAATAAAAACTATTTGAGTTCTTTTTCCAATTCGCTTCTCCCCTTATCTTCTCCATGCTTAATTTGATTATAAATCCCAAGGCATATAGATGCAATTGCAGGAACACCGATAAGATAGGGATGGTCCATCTTTTGATCCTCAATATCTACAAATCCTGCAATAACCGAAAGAGACGCAATACCACAGGCAACACCATCATAAAATTCCCTACAAGAATAATCCCTTAATTTCTGAACGTTTTCCTTCACCTTAACACTCATAAATAACTCAAGAAAGGCCAACTTATAATTCTTTTGGTTTTAAAACGTCATCTGAATTCTTTTTCTAAATCCTCAATACAGTTATATTTCTTACAGAGATGTTGACTAAATTCTTATAATTTCCTGAAGAAATATGTTAAATGAGTTAAAGTTAGTTGTATAGCTTGTTAATCCAACACAAAAAAGCCTCTGGCCGGGATTAAACCGACGACCTCTTGATTTTTCGAATTTATCTTAACCTAAAAACTTACGAATCAAGCGCTCTATCAACTGAGCTACAAAGGCACAAAAAATAAAACTATTCACAACTTATTAAACTTTCTCAACAACCAAATTCACCCTTAATTGGACAAGTCGTAGATACCAAGTCTTCGCGAATTTCGCCAGGGGCAGAGCCAGAAATTACATAATCTTCTACATTAGTAGTATTCCATTCATGAGGATGATTCCATAAAGTCCAAAAATACCGCCATTCATTCCATCCAATTCCTAATTTCTGAACATAAATATCATTTTCAACAAGCATTTTTCCAACTTTACTTCCAGTCATACACGGGATACTATAACAATAAATAATTATATCCTTATCAGGATTATCCCCAATCAATTTTTCAAAAGAATTTACAATTCTTTCAACATCTCCATAAGCAGATTTATAACGTGATTTATAAGCCGGAATATTTACTGCACCAATAATATGTTCTTCTAAATATTCTTCCTCACTTCTTAAATCTACTAAAATAAAGCTATCATCTCCTTTAACCATCCCCTTCCGGATATGATGTGGACTTACCTGAACTTCATTCTCCGAAAGATAATAATCCTTAATCAATTCCTCAGAACTCTTTTCTTGAAATTTAATAACTGCAAATGTTGAAAGCGAAGCAATAATCGAACTAGTTAAAATTACCAAAAACAAAAATCTAAAAACAAATTTTTTACTTAATCTCATTTTAATCAGATAAACTACATTCAGTCAAGGCAGCTAATTTTTCAAGAGGCTGAACACCAGAATAAGTTTCTTCATTTATTTTCCAAGTTGGATATCCAGTAACATCATTTAACAAACATTCTTCTTTATTAAAATCACAATTTACATAATCGATTTTCTTAAAAGATTTACCAAAAAGTGCCTTTTGTTTTTTACAATAAGAACACCAATCAGTTCCATACATAACAGCTTCTTTTTCAGTTAAACAACTAGCAAAAGAATCAAATTCCCCCGCAGTATCTGGAACAATTAAATAAATTAACAAGATTAAAAATCCAATTCCAAAATAAAACCAAAAATTCTTCAACATTTTTTTCATAAATTTAACAAAAAATTGTACTATTTAAATTCTTTGATAAAATAGTTTTTAAATTTTCTTTCGCCTAAGTAAATTTGCATTTCCAACAACAGTTATTGAAGACAACGCCATCGCAATTTCAGCAATTACAGGGTGTAAAAATCCTGCAACGGCAACAGGAATTGCGATAGAATTATATGCAAAAGCCCAAAATAAATTTTGTTTAATCTTTCCAAAAGTAGCTTTTGATAAATTGATTGATTGGACAACACCTTCCAAGGAACCTTTAGCCAAAACTAAATCTCCTGCCTCAATAGCAATGTCCGTTCCAGTTCCTAATGCAATTCCAACATTCGCTTCTTTCAAAGCAGGAGCATCATTAACGCCATCTCCAACAAATGCAACCATAGATTTTTCTTTCAAAATTTTAACTTTTTTAGCTTTCTCTCTCGGAAGAACGCCTGCAATAACTTCATTAATTCCAACTTTTCGAGCAATAGCTTTTGCAGTCCGCAAATTATCTCCTGTAATCATAATAGTTTTGTAACCTCTACTATTTAATTGTTCAATAGCATGAACAGAATCCTCTTTCAATGCATCAGCAACAGCGATAATTCCAATAACTTGTTCATCTTCACTAACTACCATTGTGGTTTTACCTTGGGATTCAAACAATCCAATTTTTTCAACATATCTTTTCAAAGAAATATTTCGTTCATTCATCAAAGCTTCATTTCCAATTAAAATTTTCTTAGTTCCTAAAATTCCTTCAACACCTCGGCCACGAAGAATTTTAAAAGATTTAACTTTGCGATATCTTTTCAAATTTGCACCTTTAACAATCGCCTTAGAAAGCGGGTGTTCGCTCAATTTTTCCAAACTAGCAGAAATATCCAATAAATAATTTTTATCTCCAAGGGTAAATACATCTGTAATTTCAGGTTTCCCTTTTGTAATCGTTCCAGTTTTATCAAAAACAATTGTCTTAATTTTCTTCATAGTTTGAATTGCCTCTCCTCGCCGAATCAAAATTCCTTTTTTAGCACCAATTCCACTTCCCACCATCAATGCAGTAGGCGTTGCCAATCCCAAAGCACAAGGGCACGCAATCACCAAAACAGAAACCATAACTCCAATTGCCCTCCCCCAATCATCAGTAAAGAAAAATCCCCACGATAAAAGTGTCAAAAGGGCAATAACTAAAACAATGGGAACAAAAATACTTGTAATTTTATCGGCAAGAGCTTGAATGGGAATTTTAGTTCCTTGTGCTTCTTCAACCAATTTAATAATATGTGAAAGAAAGGTATCTTTTCCAATTTTAGTTGCCTTAATATACAAAATTCCATCCTGATTAATTGTTGCTCCAATTACTGAACTTCCTTTAATTTTTTCAACGGGCAAACTCTCTCCAGTAACCATAGATTCATCGACAGAACTTTCACCGTTAAAAACAATCCCGTCAGTGGGAATTTTTTCACCGGGCCTAACCAATAAAATATCTCCAACAATAATTTCAGAAACGACAATACTAATTTCTTTTTTATTTCGGATAACTACTGCATTTTTTGCACCCATTTCTAACAATTTTTTTATTTCCTGTCCTGCACGTCCCTTAGCTTTAGTTTCAACATATTTCCCAGTAAAAAAGAAAGTCATAATCATCGCAGAAATTCCAGAATAATCTAAAACCTCAATAAAAAAACTTAAAATTCCAGTCAAATAAGCAACCACGGTCCCCAAAGATATCAGAGAATCCATATTAAAATAAAAGCTTGTAAAACCTTTCAACCCCCCCTTAAGAGTACTTTTACCAAAGACAAAGATTACTGGAAAAGATAAAACAAGTAAAATAGTTGTCATAATTTCCTTGCTAAATAATTCAAAACCCAAAATTTTAGCAGAAAACATAATCAACATGATAGGTAGTGTAATTCCCCAAGACCACATAGTTCTTTTTTTCCACATTAAAATTTCGTCATCGTCAGGAGTTTTAGAATGTTCATGACCTTCCATTTTCATTTCACTCATTTCATTAGAAGAAGAGTTCTTCTCAACAGAAGATTTTTCAATAATAAAATTCTTAACGGAATAATTTCCAACTTTGGAAACTGCTTTTTTCAAACTTTCTTCATTAACTTCGCCTTCGATAAAACCCTTTTTAGTCAAAAAATTAATATTCGCACTTTTTACACCCTTCACTTTCCCAATACTTTTTTCTATATTTATAGCACAACTAGCACAATTCATTCCAGCAATTTCTATTTTAATTTTTTTCATAAATCCATTTAGTTTTATTATATTTATTCAATCAATTCTTAAATATTAAGAAAATTGATTATAAAAATAAGCAATTAACCAACCACTAATAAATCCCCAAAGAGATGCTTCAACAGCTCCTAAAAAAATTCCCAGAGGGCTTAATGAAAAAAAGAGATGCCATTCACTCATTTGGTTAACTGCATTAGAATAAACTCCTAAATTTCCAAAAATTCCAAAGAGAATCATACTCAATCCAGAAACAATAGCTAAGCCATATCCCAACCCTTTTTCACTTAGTTTTTTTACCATAATAAAACCTCCTTTCAAAATTATAAAGCAAACAAGACATTATATAATTTGCCATTTAACAATAAAAATCAATCAACCTCTACCGCATATTTAATCAATTCAGTATTGCAGGCCTTATTTTCCTTACAGAATTTTTCACATTTCTTAGATAATTCTAATGAAGGATATTTCATTTTACAAATTTTACATTCAAATACTTCCGCCATTAGATACTATTAATTACTTTTTTTAATTTATTTTCAACTTCAAAAGCTATTTTTCCAAGTTCTTCATTTTCAATCATCGCCATAGCAACGGTTGGCAAAATAGCAGAAACAAAAATTTCTCCCTTATCTGAATAAACTAAAACATTACAAGGCAAAAGCAAACCAATTTCTTTAACAGATTTCAAAGCCTTAAAAGCAAAAGGGGGATTACAGGCACCAAGGATAATATAATCCTCAAAATCTTCATTCAATTTAATCTTCAAAGTTTTCTTTACATCTATCTCTGTCAAAATTCCAAATCCCGCTTTCTTCAATTCTTCACGAGTTTTTTCAACAGCTTCATCAAAATCAAATTCAACTTTTTTCTTATATCCTATTTCCATTTTTCAAATAAATCTAAATCATCTCTCGGGTAACTAAAAAAGATGAAAAATAAATCCATACCACTGACAAGGCCTTCAATTCCAAACCTCTAAAAGGTAAATACATCAAAGCTAATGGCATGCCCAAAAGAGAAAATAAAAATGCCCCACAAGTCGCACATCCTGCCCCAAACATTCCAATGATCAATCCAAATGAGCCAAAAAATCCGACTTTAGAAACTTCACTAACTTTCTTAATTTTATAAAAAACCAATGCAGAAAATATTCCAAACATCAAAGAAATCAGTGTCAATAAAATCATATCCACAAAAACCAAATTAACTCCACTCATCAGAACAAGAATTCCAAATTCTTGATTAGCAACTGTTTTCAAGGTAAATTTCCATAGAATAAAAAAGACAAAAAATCCAGAAAACAAAAATATTAAAAAATAATTTCTTTGAGATAAAACTTTCAAAACAAACGAGTGAAATTCTTTAAACTTCATTTCACCTAAACCTGATCACCAATAGCGATACCATATTTTTCTTCAATAATTCTCATAATGGCTTCTTTCTCTCCTGTTTTTTCAGAAATAGCCTCGGCAAAATATTCTGAAAGGTAGGGATTTCCATGACCTTCCAAAATTCCACCAATACATTCCATGCAAGGGTGTTTTCCACTAATCACATCCTTAATGCAAGAACAAGTAGCACCGTCTCCATGTCCAGGAGTTTTTTCAATACAATAAGTGCAAGGTTTTTCTAAACAACACTTATACCCCCCATTATCTAAAAGATTTCCATGAATTGAATTTTTAAGAGAAATCATATTTTCCCGAAGAGATTCCATTGATTCATGGTTATGAGATTCAAAATCCTGAGAAGATTCCACATTCATATAATGGTGCCCATTAAAAGGAAAAACGCTAACAAAAAGAATTACAACCAATAACAATATACCGACAAAATATCCTTTAATAAACAAATCAGACTTATGCTTCATTTTAAATCCTCATGAACTCGCCATAACTTCCATCATGATTAACTGAATAAATAATCCACTCCTTATTTTTAACACCTGGCATTCCTGGACTTCCAGCAGGCATTCCTGGAAGTGCTATTCCTGCAATATCTGGCTTTTCTTCAAGCAATTTATTTATTGCATCAATTGGAATATGGCCTTCAACAAAATAATCTCCAAACATGGAGGTATGACAACTCCTCAATTCTGAAGGAATTCCCTTTTCATCCTTAAACCAATCTACAGTTTCAAATTTATTAACATTAACACTAAATCCTTCTCCTGAAAGATATTTAGAATGAGAGCCACAACATCCACAACTTGCAGATTTATACATCTGAACATCTGCAAGATCTCCGTAAGAAACTGTATTCCCTGTGATGCTTGGACCAATCAAAAAAAAAGTAAGGAGAAGTAAACTTCCCGCTAAAAAATAGATTCCTTTTGCCATCTTATTTAAAAATTAACAACCCCCAACCATTCCGGAAGAACTCGCACTAGAAGAAACTGTTTTTGCAGAAGTAGTTCCAACATCCATTAACACATTAAGTGTCGCTGTCTGCCAAACAACTACCAAAGATAAAACGCCTAAAACAACTCCTGCAATAATCCAAAAAGTTTTTTTATCCATATCCATATTAACAACCACCAACCATACCCCCACTGGCTTGGGAACCTTTTTCAATACCCCTATATTTATTACTCGCTAAATTAATATAATCTTTTGAATCAATTCCCTGAGCTTCTAAAGCAGCTGCCTTAGCTTCATGAATTCCTGGGAAGAACAACACTTTCCATTTTCCAATTTCTGCCAAAATTTCTTCATTAGTATAATCATCACCATGTTCAACAACTAAATATTTCCCAAGTCCCCTCATTGCATAACTATGTGCACATCCACATGCAGCACTACCGTCATCAAAAATAATCGATTTTGCACCACAACAATATTCGCAACTAATTTCACTTGTTATATCTATATATCTTTGTAGATTATCTCCCGTAAGTTCCATTGTTCTATCCAAATTACTCATTACCCCAATTGTAGCATCTGCTTGAAGAGGGTCACTCGCAGAAACATCATCATAACTAACTCCCAATTCAACACCATAAATCTCGGGAACACCAGTAGGAATTATTTCGCTAGAACTTCCAGAAGGAACATTCCCCAACCCGGAAGAATATCCAGAAAGTAAAATACTATTATAAGAAAACAAAACAATCAAAACTACTAATGCAACAATCGCAACAACTTCTGCATTTCCCATTTTAAATTTCTTTTTTGAGTTAACCATAATAAATTTAGAAATAAATAGTATTTAAACAATTTGGTGAAACTAGTTTCATTCAAATATAAAAAGATAAATTAACAGCTTCATTAAATAGCCGAATAAATTTTAAAATTCTCCTTGCCATCAACTTCCAAAACTCCTAAGGCTCCTTTATCCAATCTTGCCAAAGCATGATCTACAAGTAAATAATTTCCTGGAACTTCTAAATCAAATTCTACTACCGTAGCCCCTCCAGCAGGAACAATAGTAGTCTGAATATTTTTATGAATTGAAGAAAAAGAAGCCTCGGGATAAACTTTATCAAAAATCTCTCCAATTACATGAAATGAGGAAATTAAAGAAACTCCTGCATTTCCAAAATAAATCCTGACCCTTTCCCCAACTTTTGCCTTTAATGGATTTTCCACCAATGCAGATTTTTTCCCATTAAAAATTACATAATTAGGATTTTCGGAATCCAACCTGGAATAATCAAACTTCATCAACCCATTTTCTCCAATAACATACAATTCTCCTTGAACAACATAAAATTCCTTATCAACTTTAGACAATCCTTCTTTAGGCTCTACCAAAATCATTCCGTACATTCCATTAGCTATATGTTCTGGAATAATTTGCGTTGCACAATGATAAACAAAAAGTCCCGGATTAATAGCTTTAAATCTAAATGTCTTAGTTTCTCCAGGTTCAACTTGGGTCAAAACAGCTCCACCTCCCGGACCGGTAACTGCATGCAAATCAATAGAATGAGGGTTTTTACTTGATTCATCATTTTTCAAAGTCATTTCAACAGTATCTCCTTCTCTAACTCTAATCAAAGGTCCAGGAATTGCACCCCCATAAGTCCAATAATCATAAAAAACTCCTGGTTCAATTTCTGAAGAAACTTCTTTAGCAATTAAAGAAATTTTTACAACATCCTCATAATCTCTTTCAATTTTCAAAGGCATTGATGAAGCACTTAACGAAATATCTTCAACAACTTCTAAATCGCTAGATTCAAAAGAAATCCCGGAATTATCATAAAAAAGAATAGAAAAAATTCCGAAAGATAAAACAAGAATTCCTAGAAAAATAAAAATAGGTTTAAATCTCATTTATCATCTACCATAAAATAACCCCCCATACTTAAATGTCCAGGTCCGCACATCACAGAACAAGTAAGTCTTACCTTTCCAGGTTTTGTAACTTTAAATTTAATAATTTTAACTTGCCCGGGAGAAATTCTTTCATTTATATCATAACCTGAAATAAAAATTCCATGAGTTACATCCGAACTAGTAACTTTAAGACGAAGAGTATCCCCAACTTTTGCAGAAATATTATGTTCAAAGCCAAGTTTATTAATCACAACATCAAATTCTTTAACTTCGCCAGAATCGCCAATTCCAAAAATAATTGATAATAAAATACTTGTGACAAAAACTAATGTAAAAACCAAAGATTTATTTAAATCTTTAAATTTAAACTTGTTTCCATTTATGGACTTTTTTTTCGAAATCTTCATAAATTAATTAAAATCACTTATTATTTAAATAATTTGGCGAAACTAGTTTCATTTCAAAACAATAATATTATTCATCCCTTTTCTCTTCCTTTCAATAATCTGTTTAGCCTCAAGTTTATCCATCAAACGAGTTATTTTAACCTTACTAGAATTAATTTCTTCCATCAAATCCTTCTGGAGAAAACTTCCATTTTCCCTTTTTAAAATTTCAACAACTTTCTTTTCATCGAAATCTAACCCCTTTAAATCTATTTTCTTTTCCTTAACTCGTTCCTTAACTTTTTTAACTATGATTTTTTCAGATTCCTTTGAAAAAATAAGGAATACACCTATAAAGAAAACTAATCCTGCAATCGCCAAACTAAGGTTTGTTTGCATTGCAAGAGTATCATACATCTGACAAGTTTCTCCATGAGTGCAAGTATCTGCAACAATTTTTTTTAAAGCAGAATTAAAGAGTGAAATAATTATTCCAATAAAAATAGAAATCCCAACAATCAAAAACCCTACATTCTTGTTTTTCATAAACTAGATAAATCTTTAACCTATATAAAACTTTATAAGTAAAAATTAGCTTTCAAAACTATGTGGGGATGCCGGAGTGGCCAAACGGGCTGGACTTAAGATCCAGTAGCTTAGTGCTTACGGGGGTTCGAATCCTCCTCCCCACATATCCCTAATTTTCAAACAATTAATTTCAAACTAATTCTTCCTAGAAAAAAATTTCCAAACAAAATATTGAAATAATTGAGTAGGTAAAACAATAAGTAAAAAGGCAATTGGAACCCAAAGAATTGAAAGGTTATCTGTTTCGAAAAAATTACTAAAAAGGAAAACATAATTAGGATTATCTATCGGATTTGAAAATAAAGAAACAAAAAAGTAAATTAAAATAGTAATGCCAAAAGAATAATAAAGAGAAATTTTAGAAGGTTTAATTTTATAAGTAAAGAAGAATGCAAAAAAAGTAGATGCATGAAAAAATAAAGTCAATAAAATAATAAAGGGAGGAACCCTTAATAAAAATTCAACACCTTCAAAAAAAGAAATTCCGGAGAAAACCAAAATAAGAACGCTCACAAAATAAATAGTTTGAGGAATTAATCCCAAATTGATAACACCTTTAATAAATTGTTCATCATCCAAAAAAAACCCAAGAGCATACAAAACAATAACAAAGTCACAAAGCCAAAAAAAGTAAATATAATCAATAAGAACATTTCGAACTACTGCAACAATTTGTAAGAGTACAAAGAAAACTCCTGCAAGAAAATAAAAATCTCTCTTTCTCATCAAATCTAAAAGAAAAACCCCCTTATATAATTTTAGAAAAATTTTGATAGGAATTGGAAATAGAAATTGCTAAAGTAAGGATTGGAAAATAGCGAGAGCGGGATTTGAACCACGCGACCTTGAGGTTATGGGCCTCACGAGCTGACCAGACTGCTCCATCTCGCTATAAAATTAACTATTGGAAAAGCATTATAAAGCTTTCTCTTCTTTAATTAATCATGACAAAAATTATAGGGATTGATGATGCAGGGAGAGGTCCGGTTTTAGGACCAATGATTTTAGCAGGAGTTTTAGTCGAAGAAAAAGATAATGAAATAATAAAATCGTGGGGGGCAAAAGATTCTAAATTATTAACTCCAAAAAAAAGAGCAGAAATAAAAGAAAAAATATTAACTAATTTCAAGAATCACATAGAAATTTCACTGCCTATAGAAATTGATGAATCTTCAAATTTAAATTATCTAGAAGCAATAAAAACTGCAATGATTATAAATAAATTATCCGAAAATCAAGAAGAAGAAATAAAAGTTTTTGTAGATTGTCCATCCACCAATATAGAAAGTTGGTCAAATGATGTTCAAAAATTAATAAAAAATCCTGAAAAAATAATTTTAATTTGCGAACACAAAGCAGATTTAAATCATCCAGTAGTTTCTGCTGCTTCAATTCTTGCAAAAGAAAAAAGAGAAAATGAATTAAAAAAATTAAGGGAGGAATTGGAAATTGATTTTGGAAGCGGATATCCTGCAGATCCAAAAACAAAAAAATTCTTAAGAGAAAATTTTCAAAACGAAAAATATGCAAAAATAATTCGTTTCTCTTGGAAAACTGTTAAAAAATTATTCGAGAGAAAATCTCAAGAAAAATTATTCTAGAATAAAAAAATAAAAAAATAAAATTTTGATTATTAGCCTAAATCTATATCTAAATCTATATCTAAAAAATCAAGTTCAGATTCAATACTCTCTAAATCTGTCAAATCCTGAGTAAGAGAATCAAGTTCCCCCTCACTCAAAACTTCTGAATTTGCAGAGTTATTTGATGAACCGCCATCCATAATTAGATATCCCGTTCCAGCAACTAACAAAAGGACAAATCCTAAAACTAATAAATTTTTTGATTCCATTAGTTTGTTTTAATTTCTTTTACAATTTTCTTCAAATCTTTGTAAGAATTTCTTAAATATTGATTTGCCTCTTTTACAAAAGCATTTCCTTCCTTAAACAATCTGTCTGCGTCTTGAATATTTTCAATTTCTACATACTTATCCTTAGCATTTTGATGATTTTCTTTAGCTAAATCAATCTTTTCATTAAAATCGATTAACCAAGCTTCTAAATCAGTAGTATCTTTTCCTTTTGCCTTAAGTCTGTCAACTTTGCTTTCTATTTTCTCAGATGCAGTTTCTGCATCACTAATTAAAGACAAAAGTTTAGAGTTCATTACTTCTCCGACAATTCTTTTAGCAGAAGGTTTTACTTTTTGCCATCGATTTTTTATGACCTTTGCAATTTCTTTAAGTTCTTCTTTAGTTGTAGCATCATTTATTTCGGATTGCTTTCCTTCAAGCCAAGAAATATCGGAAATCAATTCGTTATGAATTCTTGTTTTATCAGAATCACTCAAACTAGGTTCTCCTTCAACATAGGAATCAATCATTTTCAAATAACTAATCAAAGTTTTATCTGCTTTTAATAAGAAATTTTTTCCTTTATCTAAAGCACCTTGAAGATCATCTGAATTTTTGTACCTCTTATATTTATCTCTTGCAGTTACCCAATCTTTTTTAGCACCTGTGTAAAAATTCTTAGTTTTAAGATATTCAACTTTAGCAGCATTATATTTACTTACCGCAGTTTTATCCCACTCTCCAAGAGTTTTCGCACTAGTTATTGGAACAATACTAAACAAAAATATCGCCATTACCAAAACAGCACAGATTTTTGATGTTTGTGTTTTCATTTTTTTACCTCCCTGAAATTTAATTCAACCATAAAAAACCTTAGGATTTTTTATTTATAAGAATACTTTTCTAAAGCTTCATAAAGCTTTCTTCGAAAGTTTATTAAAAGGTTTTAACTTTTTAATCCAATGAGAAAAAGAATAATTATTTTTTTAATATTTTCTTTTATTTTTATAAATTTTGTAGAAGCGTCATCTTTAAAGGGAACAACTTACGGGCCAGATTTGGAAATTTTAACAAACACACTAATCGATATAGAATCTGATTCAAAACAATCATATGTATCAAAAAATGGGGAATACCAATTCAATTTAGAATCTGGAAATTACATAATTGAAGCAGAGTACTATTTAGAAGGACTCTTGCTTTATTCAAGTGAAGAAAATATCACAATCAACGGAGAAAACGAAATAATATTTGATTTAATATTATTCCCTTCAAGTCAAGAAAACATTTTTGAGGATTATCCTGAATTCGACAACAGCACATTTAACCAAGAGGATAATTTCAGAGATTATATTTTAATGATTTTAATTTTATTATTTCTTTCAATTTTATATTTAAAAAAAGATTCATTAAAAAAATTATTAAAAAAACCAGAAATTCCTGAAGATTTAAAAGAAGTTATAAAAATAATTCAAGAAAATGGAAAAAGAATAAATCAAAAAGAATTAAGAAAAAGGTTGCCATATTCTGAAGCAAAAACTAGTTTAATTATTGCGGATCTAGAATCAAGAAAGTTAATTAAAAAAATAAAACGTGGAAGGGGAAATATTCTCTTCCTAAGAAATTAATCCAAATCAACAAATCCTTAAAAACCCTTTAAACTTATTTCTCTCATGACCTATATAAAAAGGATGGTGATGCATGGGTTCAAATCTTTCGCAAGAAAAACTGAAATTCCCTTAGAAAATGTCATGAATGTTATTGTCGGACCAAATGGTTCGGGAAAATCAAATATTACTGACGCACTTTGCTTTGTACTCGGAAGACTTTCAATAAAATCCATCAGAGCAGCAAAGGCAGCAAATTTACTTTTCACAGGAAATAAAACTTACAAAGGTTCTCAAGAAGCATCAGTAGAATTAATTTTTGATAACTCGGACAATTCTTTCAGTACGGATGGAAATGAATTATCTATAAAAAGGATAGTGAGAAAAAACGGACAATCAATCTATAAAATAAATCACCAAACAAAAACAAGGCAAGATTTATTAGAAATTCTTTCCCAAGCAGGAATTGACCCAAACGGATTCAATATTGTTTTACAAGGAGAAATACAATCCTTAGTAAAATCCACTCCAGAAGAAAGAAGAAAAATTATTGAAGAGGTAGCAGGAATTTCAATATATGAAACAAGAAAACACAAATCTCTAAAGGAATTAGAAAAAACTGAAGAAAAATTAAAAGAAGTTTCTGCAGTTTTAAGAGAAAGAAATTCACATTTAAAAAATTTAGAAAAGGATAAGCAAGAAGCAATAACTTGGAAAAATTTGGAAAAAACAATAAATCGATGTAAAGCAACTTTGATTTCAAAAGAGATAAAAGAAAAAGAAAAGGAAATTGAGGGAGTTGAAAAATTCATAGAAAATAACGAGAATGAAGTAAAAAATTTAAAAAGTAAAATAAATGAAAAAAGTGTATTGATAGAAGAAATTCAAAACAAAATTAAAATAATAAATAAAAAAATACAATCTTCTACAAGTAATGAGCAGGAAATTCTCCATAAGGAATTATCAGATTTAAAGGCAAATTTAGCAGGATTAAATGTAAGAAATGAAAATTTCAGGAATAGAATTGAGCAAGGAAAAGAAAAATCTCTAAACTACAGGAAAAAAATAAAAAATTTAAATGAAGAAATTTCAAAAATACACTCTGCAAGCCCTGAAATAAAAGAACAACAAGGAAAACAAAAAGTTTTACAAGAAAGATTTGAAATTTTAGAAAAACAAAGAAGGAGATTTTATATTTTAAAATCTGATTTATCGACGATAGAAAATAAAAAATACGAAAAGGAAAAATTTTTAATAGAATCTCAAAAAGAAATTCAATTAATAGAAAAAACAATAGAATCTCTTTTTAATGAAATAAAATATGCTAAATCTTCAGAGAAAATAATTCATTTTAAGAGAGAAACAAAAGGAAAAATTAATTCCACTGAAGAGAAGATATCTGAATTAGAATCTGAAATTTTGGAAAAGGAAAAAAGAAATGCAGTTCTTAAAATGGACATTCAAAGGGAAGAGAAATTAACAAAAGATATTTCAGGCTTAGAAAATTGTCCAATTTGTAAACAGGATGTAAAAGAAGGACATAAACACCAAATATCTAATGAATCAAGTAAAAAAATTAATTTATTCAAAGAAGAATATAAAAATAATGAAAAGGCAATATTTGAGGACAATCAAAAAATAGAATTTCTAAAAGAGAAACTTTCAAATTTAAGGATAAAAGAAAACGAATTAGAAATTGATGAGTTAAAGGTTAAAAATTCAGAGGAAAAAAAAGAAAGTGTTAAGAGAATTTTTATTTCTCAAAAAGAAGTAAAAAATGACCTAGGAAAGATAAGGGAGAAGATACAAATTTTAAATCCTGAATTCGAAAAATTAAAAAATATCGAGACAGAATATGACGAAAAGAGATTAGAATTGCAAGAACTAAATTTTGCAGAAATAGATATTGATACTGAGATTACAATAAAGAGAAAGGAGATTAATAGGATGGATTTAGAATTAAAATCAATAACTAGGGATATGGAAGAATCTGAAATTGAATTTGAAAAAATTAAAATTTCGATAGACGAACAAGAGGAATTATTAGAAAGGAAGGAAATAGAAGAACAAAAATTATTTGAAAAATTTCAGGAATTTTTTAATGAAAAAAATAGTCTTCAGGACAGGGAAAAAGTTTTAGAGACAGATATAATGGGGTTTCAACACAATGCAAAAAATTTTGAAGAAAAGATAAATCACTATAAGATTCAAAAAGCACAGTATAATGCTCAAAGGGATTCATTAAAAACAGAATTTGCCGAATTCAAAGAAATAGAATTAATTTCTGCACCGAAAGATCAAATAAGGGATAGATTACAAAAGTCTCAATTCAGAATTTCAAAATTCGGAAACGTGAATATGAGAGCATTAGAAGTTTTTGAAAAAGTTCAGGAACAGTGCATTTCAATTCAGGAAAAAGTAGATATTATAAAAAAGGAAAAAGAAAATATCGAAAAAATAATTGCCGAAATAGATAAAAAGAAAAAGAAATCTTTTGTTAAAACACTAACAGAAGTAAATGAATTTTTCACAAGAAATTTTTCACAATTATCCAAAAAAGGAGAAGTTTTTTTAGAACTAGAAAATAAAAAGGAACCCTTTGACGGTGGATTAAATATTTTAATCAAAGTTTCAAGGGGAAGGTATTTTGATATCGCAAGTCTTTCAGGAGGAGAAAAAACGATGGTAGCTCTTTCATTAATTTTTGCGATACAGGAGTACAATCCTTATTGTTTTTACATTTTTGATGAAATTGATGCCGCATTAGATAAACATAATTCGGAACTTCTAGCAGCCCTAATTAAAAAATACATGAAAACAGGACAATACATAATCATTACTCACAATGACACCTTAATCAGCGAATCTACAAATCTCTACGGAGTTTCAATGCAAGAAAACATTTCTAAAATAATAAGTTTGAAAGTATAAACTATCACAAAAACATTCTCCCTCAAAGAGGGAAATTAAAAAAATAAAAATAAAAATAATTAGTGAAATTAGTAATAACTAGTTTCTACTTCTTCCATTGGTTTTTCCTTTCGTGCAAGAAGCATAACTAAAACGGCAAGAAGCACAACAAAGATTATTACAAGGATAATTGTCAAAGCAACAACAGATGCAGAGACAGAAGATCCAATAATATTTGCTCCGAAGACAGCTTGTTCTCCGTCAACTTCTACAGAGAAAGTGTAAGTTCCAATAGCTACATCCTCAGATGCAGTAACCATAATTTCAACAGTTTCGCTTGATTCAGGGCCAACAGTAATTACTGAAGGTGCAGAAACGTCCAATCCATTTCCAAAAACAGTATTAATATTGAAAACCCTTACACCATTAGCAGAATTAACAATAATTAATTCATAGGCTGTACTTTCTCCAGCGTTTAAGTCCTTATTTTTTACAGCAGTTAAAACTTCAAAGTTATTAGAGTCTTCAACACTTACAAGTTTTTCAACAGCAAAAGAAGAATCATCATTATATGCTCGGATTTCCATCAAATAAACTCCGCCATCAGAATCTTCTGGAACTTCCAAGTAAATTGTTGCTGAAATAGAATCTGTATCGTCTTCATCACTACCTTGACCATTGTCTGTTGAAGTTGTAACTAAATCTCCAAGATATTTTTGTGAAAAAACACCTAATGAAGGAATAGAAACTGCAACATAAGTATCATCAGCCCTATTAAATCCGCTATTTTTTACAACAACAGAAACAGGAACAACGTCACCTGTAGACATTTTTGAAGGATTATTCACTGACAAAATTTCAAAAGTATATGGTTCTCTTTGCATACGAATGGTATACTCTCTTTCAGTTCGGTCAGTTGATGAAACAATTTCAACATAAAGAGTATAATCTTTATATTGGTCGTCTTCATCAGAAGGAAGTTCTAATGATAAAAGTTTTGTATAGGTAGTTGAATCAACAATATCAAATCGTTCAGTAGATGCATAAACATCATCCCTGTGACCTTCAATACGTGCCTTAATTCTAACATCGCTCATATTTTGAACTGAATCAAAAGTAACTCTTAAAGGAACCACTTCACCGACAATCCCTGACATTGTAAGACTATAAACATCTAATTCAACATTATTAAATTCAGTTTCGACATTTCCGGCAAGATCACTAGCGGAAACTAAGCCTATCATTAAGAATGATAGAACTGCAATAAAAGGAATTAAAAGTAAATTTTTTTTCATATTTTCCATATTCAATTTAGTTAAACATTCGACCAAAGATAAGTATTTAAACCTTATTGTTGTTGTAATTTTTAAAGGACGAAAAAGTAAAAAAAGTATACCCCGGTATACATTTTGTTTAAAAAATGAGTAATAAAAAAAATAAAGTTTCTCCAAAAATAACGACGCTGAAACTTCTAGAAGAAACTAAACTTCGGCTTGAAAAATTAAGGGAACATAAAAGAGAATCTTATAATGACATTTTAAAAAAAATGTTATATGTATTAAATGTTGCAAGGGACGATCCAGAAAAAGCAAAACGAGTTCTAGAAAAAATTGATGACATAAGAAATCAAATGTTAAAAGAAACACTTCAACAAAAAGAGGATTTTGAAAAAGAAAAATTAAGAAAATAAAAATTTATCTTTCGCAATTTTCAAATTTAATTTAGTCACTCAACTAAAATGAGGATTGGCATTTTCTAAACCAAGATTATCAATATTTTGAATAATATAAGAATACATTTTTTTAATCACAATATCTTGAAGATTTTCCTTTAAAATTCCGTGACATTCACCAATATTACTTTCGGGAACCCCTATCATTCCAAAAGGTAAATCACAAATCATACCTTGTCCTTCTAATTTCAAAGAATCTTGATTATTTAATTCTCCCTGAAGCAATTCTGCATGGACTCTGCAATCATTTTCAAATCTTCCCAGAATAGAATATCTAAAAATCATATCACTTCCACCAACAAATTTTGCCCTATCACAAGATTTTAAATTTTTATTAAAACATTCCAACTCATTACACTCCTCAAAACTAAAAAAAGAAAGCCATCCAACATAACTTAAAAATAAAAAAAACGAAAGGAGAACGAGAACTTTTAAAAAAATCAATTTATTTTTTCCACCTTCCTTTTTCTTTTTAACCACCATAGAAAAATAAAGATTAAATGGTATATAAAACTTATTAAAATAAAAAAATAAAAAAATAAAAAAATTCTAAATGAGAACAAAATGTAATTAAAATTAATTCGATTTAAAAATTACAAAGAAATTAACTCTATATTAGTATCAGGATTCTTTCCAAAAGTTTTCGCAGCAATCGCTCTCACTTGAAGTTTCTCAGCGTTTTTGATAATTATACCTGTAGCATTAGAAACCATCAAAACAAAAGAATCATTAGGATTAATAGAACTTATCCTAGATGAGGGAAGATTTTGAACAACATCTAAATCTTCATTCAAAACAAGAACATTCTTTCCTTTTATCTCTGAAGATAATTCTCTTAATTTTGAGATATCGTCTTCATTCAATGCCCTTCTAGAAATTTCTACATCTTCAGATTTTTGAACTGAAGATGCTCCAATTTTCCTTAAGAAAACATTTGCAGGAACTTTTTTCCTTAATGCCTGTAACAATTCTTTTCCCGCAAGCTCTTCTACTTCCTTTCCATCGGGAGCTTGTGCGATATAAACTATTTTTGCATTTTCACAAACATTTTGAGCAATTAGATTTCCTCCACGGTCTCCATCCACAAATAAAGTCAATTCTTTAGTTTCTCCAAGAGTCGCAATTGTTTTAGGAAATCGAGTTCCTTGCATCCCAATAACATTCTTAATTCCATGTTTCAGCATATTAACAACATCTGCACGTCCTTCAGTAACAATCAATTCCTTATCCGTTTCGATATTCGGACCAGCAGCCAAACCTTCCTCTCCATATTCAACAACTTTAGAAATTCGTGTAGATTCTTTCAATTCATTTTCCATTTCAACAGAATCCATCCCTTCATTGGAAATATTCGCAAGTAATGCTTTAGCTCGTTCCATGATATAGTCTCTCTTAGAACCACGAACATCTGAAACTTCCCGAATAGTGATCTTTGCATCAGTAGGACCTATCTTATCAATAGTTTCTAAAGCCGCAGCTATAATTGTTGTTTCAGTTTTATCTAAAGCAGAGGGAATATTAATTTCTCCAGTGGTTTTTCCATCAACAGTTGTTAAATCAACTTCAATTCTTCCTACCTTCCCTTCTTTTTGAAGTTCTCTCAATTCCATATCTGAACCAAGCAGTCCTTCTGTTTGACCGAACAAAGCTCCAATAACATCCGGTTTTTGAAAGGGACCCTCAGCTACAAAATCTGCAATAATCGAATATTTTATCGACGTTGGACTTATTTTAGCCATTTTTTATATTTTTCTCCATTATTTAATTAATTAGAAATCTATCTCTGTGCTTTACAAACAAATTTTTAAAGTAAATGTGATAATCGTAATATGATACTATTTGATCTCTAACAAAAAATAAACAACTCAATCCTTTTTAAATTTTGTCATTTTCAAAATTAACGGAAATCTTTATATACTTCTCACTTCAATCAAGAGTAAATAAAGGGGGCTAAATGGAATCTATCGACGAGAAATCCGAAAACGAGGAAGAATTTGACGACGATGAAGAACTCGAAGATGACGAATAGATAATAAACAATGTCTGAACTAGAAGAAATTGGAATCGAAGAAGGGGATTTTGATCTAACTGAAGAAGCTGAAGAAAACGATATAGAATAAATTTTATTTTAAAAAAATTTATACTTTTCAAGAAACTTTACTATATCCCTTCAAGCAATTTAGCTTCTCGGAAGAATCCAAGAGAATTATATGTAGAAATCAATTTCTTTTTTATTTCTTTTTTCTCAATATCCTCTAAATTCATTTTAATAATTTTTTCATAAAATTTAGCGGCAGAAACTTTTTTTCCTTTTTCTTCTAAAGATTTTGCAGAAGAAAGATAAATATTTTTACGGGCTAATTTGATTTTTAATTTTTGTTCCGAATTTCCATCACGAAGAGCACGAACAAACATTTCGTCAGAATCTTCAAGTTTTCCAACTTTAGAATAAAGTTCTGCTGCAGAAAGGTAATCATCAATCCTTTTTTTGAAAGAAACTTCGGAAGAAGCCTTATTCGCTAATGCTTTAGCTGCCCTGCCATACATTCCACGTTCTTCTAAAAATTCGGAAAGTTTACTCCATAAAAATCTTTTTATCTCAAAACTAAATCCAGATTCTTTCAATGCAGATTCCAAATAATTAATTTTGTTCAAAGAAGTAGTCATCTCTAAAAGTTTAGATTCAATCTCTTCAAGAGTTTTTTCACGTATCTGAATTCCCATCAAAAACAAAACAATCATCAGTTTTTAAAAATTCTTATACTCAATTTTATATACTTATTCGATTTATTTCAAAATGGAAAGATGTGGATGGGTAAAAAATTCAGATAAAGAATACATAAAATATCATGATAAAGAGTGGGGGGTCCCAGTTAAAAAGGACAGAAAACTTTTTGAGATGTTAATTTTAGAGGGTGCACAGGCAGGATTATCGTGGTCAACAATTTTAAAAAAAAGAAAAAATTATAGAAGGGTATTCAATAAATTTAATCCAAAAAAGATATCAAAATATAATGATGAAGAAATAAAAAAACTTTTAAAAAATGATGGGATTGTAAGAAATAAATTAAAAATAAAATCTACAATTCAAAACGCAAAAGTTTTTTTAGAAATTCAAAAAGAATTTGGAAGTTTCAATAAATACCTTTGGAAATTTACAAATAATCAAATAATAAAAAACAAATTTAAAAAAGTGTCAGAGATTCCTGTAAAAACACCCTTAGCAGAAAAAATTTCAAAAGACCTTAAGAAAAGGGGAATGAATTTCGTTGGTCCAACAATTATTTATGCATTTATGCAAGCAATAGGGATGGTAAATGATCATACAACTAATTGTTTCAGATACAATAAATAAAAATTGTATTGCTTCAAAAATTTCTCCTTAAAGCAAAAAATAAAAAAATAAAAAAAGGTCTTATCGACCAAAATCAAAAAATTTAATTTTAATTAAATTCAAACTGGGAGCAAAAATTTTGCCCACAAAATTAAATAAAATAAAATTATAATTTCTTTTCTACAAGAGACTTGCAAACACCTGCAGCAACTGTAACACCGGCGTCACGGATAGCGAATCTTGCCATATTTGGATTCTTATCCGCAGATTCCAAAACAAGATTTCCGATCGGTTTGATTTTTACAATAGCAACATCCCCATTCTTCAAAAAGTCTGGGTTTTCTTCAGCAACTTGTCCAGATGCAGGATCCAATTTAGCTTTAATTTCCACAAATTGACATGGAACTTGAGCTGTATGGACGTGGAAAACTGGTGTGTAACCCTTAGCAATTACAGTTGGGTGGTTAATTATCGCCACTTGAGCTTCAAACTCTTCAACTAGCTTTACAGGTTCAGCAGCATCACAAATAACATCTCCTCGAGCCATGTCTTTTTTACCAATCCCTCTCAGGTTGATACCTACATTATCTCCAGCTTCTGCTTCTTGTAATTGTTCGTGATGAGCTTCGATACTTCGAACTTCACCTTCAATTCCGCTTCCAGATCTCCCTGGTAAAACAATTACTTTTTGACCAATCTTCATAATACCTGTTTCGATTTTTCCTACTGGAACAGTACCGATACCAGTGATATCATAAACATCCTGGATAGGCATTCTCATTGGTAAGCCAGTTGGTTTTTCAGGTGCAGGAAATTTATCAATCTGTTCAAGAACAGTTGGTCCCTTGTACCACGCCATTTTGTCAGATTTATTTGCAATGTTATCGCCCATAAGAGCAGAACCTGCAATAAAATTTGTTTCATCGGGTTTAAACCCTGCCATCTTGATAACAGCAGAAACATCTTCAACGGCTTTTTTATACTTTGCCTCATCATAGTCAACAACATCCATCTTATTGATTAAAACTGCCAAGTGTTTAACACCCATAGTTCTAAGCAACCAAACATGTTCTTTTGTCTGAGGTTGTACTCCGTCTTCACATCCAACAACTAAAAAGGCAGCATCTGCTTGAGAAGCTCCAGTAATCATATTCTTAACAAAATCTTTATGTCCTGGTGCATCAATAATTGTAACTTCATAATTTTTAGTCATAAGCTTTTTGTAAGACAAGTTAATAGTAACTCCTCTTTCTCGCTCTTCCTTCAAATTATCCATTACATAAGCAAATTCAAACCCTGCTTTACCATGTTTTTCTGCTTCTTCTTTGTACTTCTTCATTTCCTGTTCGGAAACTGCACCACCGTCAAAAAAAGTTCTACCTACAGCAGTACTTTTTCCTTGGTCGACATGTCCAACGAAGACAACATTCATTCCTGGTTTTTCTTTAGCCATTTTTTCTAATTTTTTAATTTAGTTAATTTAATACATCGAAGAAAATTACTCGCCTAAGATGTAAATATAATGTGTAAAATTGGTTTTTAAAACTTTCCCCTTCAAATTCAATTCTAAAAAAATTTATTGATTTTCTGCCAAACCTTTTCTATCCCTAATCTGTTGAATAATCTTTGCTTGAAAATCGTTAGGTAATTTCTTAAAGGTCTGGCTAACTAATGATGAAACTCCACGTCCTTCTGTTGCAGAACGTAAATCTGAAGTCCATCCAATCATTTCTTGAACAGGAATTTCTGCTTGAATAACAACTCCGGAGGATTCTTGTTGAACTTCAACCAAATTACCTCGCTTAGTTGAAACAAGAGAAGTTGCAGCACCCATAAATTCGGTTGGTGCTTCAATCTGATGAACCTGGACAGGTTCATAAATAGTCGGGGTAGCTTTTGCAAATGCTGCACGAATAGATTCCCGAATAGCAGGATAAACTTGTGCAGGTCCTCGATGAATTGCATCTTCATGCAATTTTAAATCAACCAAAGAAACTTTCAATTTCAAACAAGGTTCACGTGCCAAGGGGCCTGCCTTCATAACTTCTTCAAAAGAATCCAAGACCAATTCAATAACTTCCCCAATATGGACTTCTCCCTTAGTTTTATCTAAAAAAACATTTCCCTGAAAAATATTTCGATATTGTTGAGCTTCATCTCGAGAAATTCCAAGACCTACAAGAGTTTCATCAAGAGCCTTATCTTTTTTCTTAATTCTTCCTTTCGGTAAAGTTCCGTCAGCAATTGCTTCAACAATTGAATCTTCAAGAGGTTCAACAGTCAAAAAGAAACTATTATGTTTATTTGGACTTCTTCCTTCCGAAGGAACACTTTGTTTAACTACAGATTCTCTAAAAACAACAATCGGTGCACCAGATTCAACTTCCAAACCTTTTTCAGTTTTAATTCTATTTTCAATAATTTCTAAATGTAATTCTCCCATTCCAGAAAGTAACGATTCTCCAGTTTCTTCATTAATTTCAATTCTCAATGAGGGGTCTTCTTTTCCAATTTGTCGAAGGATTTCAACAAGTTTTGGCAAATCTGCAGTTCTCTTTGCAGAAATAGATTTTGTAACAACAGGTTCAAATAAATGGCTAATTGCTTCAAAGGGTTCAATAGGATTTTTTGAAACAGTTTCTCCAACAACAACATCTTTTAATCCCACAATTCCTACAATATTTCCTGAAACAACCTCATCAAGTTGAACCCTCTGAGCACCCTTGTAAACAGAAACTTGTTGAGCCCTAACTTTTTTCTTAGCAATATTCAAATATAATTCATCTCCTTGTTTAATTTTTCCACCAAAAAGTCTACCTGCCGCAACTTCTCCTGCATGAGGATCCACAACAATTTTAATAGGAACAAATGCAACTTCCCCCTCAATATTACAGGATTGTAAATCTTTTCCAGCAGGACTTTCTAAATCTCCGTGCCAAATTTTAGGAATACGATAGTTTTGTGCATTAACTGGATCTGGATGATTATTAACTACCATATTTAAAATAACTTCATGAATAGGGGCTTTTTTAGCAAGAACTTTATAATTCTCTCCCCCTTCTTCGTAAGCATCAATAATTTCCTTAAATGAGATTCCATTCTTCTGCATATATGGAATCGATAAAGCCCAATTGTGAAAAGCGGAACCAAAAGCAACAGAACCATCTGCAACAGAGACTTGGAATTTTTCTTTAAATTCTGGTTCAGCAATATTTGCAATTAATTTATTAACATCATTAATAATCCCAACAAATCTTTTTTGCATTTCTTCAGGAGTAAGTTTAACCTCCCTAATTAACCTATCAACTTTATTAATAAACAAAATAGGTTTCACTCTTTCTTTCAGAGCTTGTCTAAGAACAGTTTCAGTTTGAGGCATAATTCCTTCAGAAGCACAAGTAAGAACAATAGCTCCATCGACTGCCCTCATTGCACGAGTCACATCCCCTCCAAAATCTACATGTCCAGGAGTATCAATTAGATTAATCAAATAGTCTGAATCTTCAACCTTATGAACCATAGAAACCGAAGCAGAATCAATCGTAATTCCTCTTTCAGCCTCGTCCTCATGAAAATCCAATGTTCTTGCCTTTCCTGCTAAGTCTTCACTCATCATTCCAGCACCTGCAAGAAGGTTATCTGAAAAAGTAGTTTTTCCATGATCAATGTGTGCACAAATTGCAATGTTTCGAATATGTTTAGGATCTCTTTGCAATTCTTTAACTTTTTCAGTCATATCAACAGCCATAAATAATTCATTGAAAAATCTATTTAAAAAGTTTGGGGTAAATATATTTTAAAAAAAATTATTAACTTTAAGTCAAAAATTAACGGGCAGCATCTGCTTGTTTCTCTGCATCATTCTTTTTAGAAACGGCATAACTTTCACTAGAATTTTCAGAAGCTGCCATTATCTCTTTTGCCAAAGATTCAACAATTGTTGCTTTTTTATTAAATGCCCTATCATAAGAGCCATGAACAATATATCGAAGAACTAAATTTAATCTTCTTCGAGGAGATACGTCAACTGCTTGAGGATATTTTGCACCACCATATTCTATTGAAGTAACTTCATCTCGTGGAGAACCATTTTCAATTGCTTTAACAAAAATCTTTACTGGATTTTCACCAGTTTTCTTTTCAATAATCTTAAATGCGTCTAAAACAATTTTTGTACATCGAGGTTGTTTTCCTGTAATCCACCCAGTAATAATTTTATGTTTCTTTCCCCGACTTCCAGGAACCTGTAAAAGATTAATTAATCTTTCAACGACATTAACCTTTGAACGAGAAGGGTCTTTCTTAATTCTCCCATGAGATTTTAAAATCAATTTAGGATTTAAATTAACAACTCTTTTCAATCCAGGGTCTTCAACTTTAACTTCAGAAACATCAAAAATGCCAAAAATTTTCATTTGAGCCATAATTATCTTCTTCCCTTTTCAATCTTCCCCATCCAAAGTCTTTCAAGAGGTTGATCATTTACTTTAATAACTGCAAATCGAACACCAGACAAATCACCTTTTGTTCTTCCTTGTTTTCCACCAATTCTTTCAATTATAACTTCATCATGTTCATCAACAAACTTTTGAGCTAAATTTCCTGGGATGAACGCAGTAACTTCTTTCCCATTCTTAATTAACTGAACCCTACAACATTTTCTCATTGCAGAGTTAGGTTGTTTAGCTTCCTTCTGAATTTTTTTAGTAACAATCCCCTTTGCCTGAGATGCTCTTCCAATTGGGTCAAACTTCAAACTAATTCCAAGTCTTTTCTTTTTATCAGGAAGCCGATTATCTCTAAATTTCTTCCTGGATTTTTTCAATTTTCTTCCATTCATTAATCCCATAGTATAAATTAGGTGAAGTTTTGATTTATAAAGTTATTGTAAAAATTCAAATTATGCTCATAAAAATAATCAAAATTAAGCTATCTTTAATTTGACAATATTAAAATAATTTTTCAAAACATCCGATAATTCTTTTTCCCGAATTCGATTCCTTCCAATCAGTGAAGCTTTATTTTGACGCCCAGCATTAATTGTCATTGAATCCCCTACAAGTTCAACATTATTAAATTCTACAGGATCAACAACATCTTTAACGAATTTAGAAATTCCGTCATTACTTTCAACAGGAGGCATTGTAACAATCTTAATATTTTTACGTAAAATTCCTCTCAATTTTTTTATATTTTCTGCACCTTTTCCAATAGCCTTAGAAACTTTGGATTTAGGAACTGCGAAGACAATTTGGTTATTATAAAAAAAACAGTTATTTGTTGAAACACCAGAAACTTTTGAAAATAAATTAATATACCTCATTAACTGCATATCTATAACTCTAGCCATCTTATTTTGATTTTTTAGAAACTAAGTCTTGTCGAATCAATGAAAAAACTTCACATTCAAAATCAAGGTTTAATTCTTTTGAAATTTCTTCTTTTGATTTTAGGACTACAAACTCTATATTTGCAGATTCAAGTTTTTCAACAGTTTCATCACGAGTATCTTTTGCAATAAAAACATTAGATAGATTCTTAGAATTTTTCAAAGATTGACGAATACCAAAAAGAACGCTTTCTTTTTCAATTGAATCTTTTATTTCTTTTAAACTCATATCATTAATCAAAAAAATCTTTATTTAAACTTAACCCTTATTTTTTATCCTTAGTTTTTTTATCAGATAAAGAACCTGTAACCTTCACAAGAAGTCCTGGAAGTCCAGTTCCCACAGGAACTGGCTGGTTCAAAATAACATTTTCAATAACAGAAGCAAGTTTATCTTTTTTTCCAGTTTTAGTTGCTTGTACAAACTGTTTATCTGGAGTTTCAAAACTTGCCCTTGCTAAAATAGAACTCTTATTAGAAATAATTCCCATTCGAGTAATTCCCTTTACAGTCCCATAATTTGTCATTGTATCTGCAAGAAGCATTGCATGTTTAATATCCACATCAAGACCTTGAGAAATAATAACTTTTTGAATTTCATTAATAATTACTTGGCGTGCAACTTCAATTCCCAAAACCTTCGAAACTTCATGAATATCATTAGTAATTGTCCTATCTTTATCTACACCTTTAAACTCAAGAATATCTTTCAAATTAGAACCTGCAGTTAAAATTACAAAATCTTTATCTCTTTTAACAATCAAAACTTGAGAAATTTTCTTTACACCAGTCAAAATAACATCTTTTATTTTTTCCTTAACTTTGTAAATTTCTTTAAAATCTTCATTAGACATATCCAGAACCATCCCATCGGAAAGTTTTTTTATGGCAAATCCTTTTTCAGTTAAAACTTCAACAACTTTATCAAGGGAAATATGTGCCCTTTTAAGTGCATCAGAATCTATATTAACATTTATTTTTTTAGAACCAAAATCAATAGAGATGTCTGAAACAATATCTTTTAATTTAACTTCTTTTATTTTTTCAGCAATAATTGTAGCCTTAGCCTCATTATTATGTTCTTTATCTAAATATATTTCCATAGCCGGAGTTTTAGGCAATTTTCTAGCGTCTAAAATTTCAATAATTCTCGGAAGACCCTGAGTAACCTGAACTTCTGCAACACCTGCCGCATGAAATACATTAAGAACCATTTGTGTAGAAGATTCTCCAAAAGATTGAGCAGTTACAAGACCAATAGCTTCTCCAGGAGATACTTTTTGATTCTTATGGGTTTTAGAAATATCTAAACCATCTGGACCATATTTAAATTGAATTAAATTATTAGAGGCATCTCTAACAGTTCCATCATATGCCATAACCAAATCTTGCAATGCATTTGCCAACCTCCTATAAAGGTATCCAGATTTGGGAGTTTTAAGAGCAGTATCCATTAAACCATCTCTTCCCGTCATGGAACCAAAGAAAAATTCATCAGGACGAAGACCATCCATAAAAGAACTATAAATAAATCCTCCTGCCTTTGGAGATAAATCTTTTTTATTAAATAATGATAGAGTTCTTTCAGTATATCCAAAGTCAATTCTTCGTCCATTCAATACTTGTTGACCGACAGAACAAGCAATTTGGGTAATATTCAACAAACTTCCACCGGCACCAGAACTAATCATTTTGTTTGCCAAATTATCTTTTGAAAATCCTTCCTTAACCTTATCCCCAATTTCAGTTCTTGTCTGATTCAGGACTTGCAAAATTTTAATTTCTCGAGTTTCTTCAGGAGTTTTACCAGGCAATAATTCCATACTTTTATCATAATAACTTTCAATAATTTCTTTGGTTTTAATTTCTGCAGATTTAATAATTGATTTATTTTTTTCTTTAATTTCTTCAGGCACATCTAAATCATCTGTAGATAATGTAAATCCTGTTCGAGATAGGAATGTGGTTCCTAAAGAAAAAACATTTTCTAAAAGTTTCATAGTTTCTTTTCTTCCCAATTCATTATCTGTAATTCTCAATACATCTCCCTTTTCACTTTTGAAACCTTTATAATCTACTTCTTTTCCAGAAAGTTTTTTTGGAAGAAGTTTTGAAAAAACATCTTCTCCAGAATTAATTTTATTAAAACTAGAATGATTAATTCCAGATTCATGTAATAACTGGGCTGCATCTTCCTTAGTTAAACTACTTTCATTAAGCATAAAATTTCCGCTAACTGCATCCTTCACACAACCTAAAAGATTCATACTATTTTTTGGAGAAAATAAATTTTCATTAACATTCAATAAAACTTCTGCTTCAGCTCTTGCTTCTTCAGTTTGAGGGGCATGAACATTCATTTCATCTCCATCAAAATCTGCATTATAGGGATTACAAACAGCAGGGTGAATTCTGAAAGTTTTACCAGGCAATACTTTTACAAAGTGGGCCATTAAGGATGCACGGTGTAATGAAGGATACCTATTAAACAAGACAATATCGCCATCAATCAAATGTCTTTCAACAATATATCCAGGTTCAATTTCTTCAATTAAATCTTCCCTAAGTTCTTCCGTAATTCTTTTTCTTTTTCCATCAGGACGAACAATATAATTTGCAGCAGGATATTCCACTGATTTAATTATTTCTTTCAATCGTTTCATATTTATACTCGTAACTTTTTCAGAAACTGTCAAAATTTTTGCAACTTTTAATGGGATTCCAACTTCATTCAATTTTAAATTTGGGTCGGGAGAAATAACAGTTCTAGCAGAAAAATTAACCCTTTTACCAGTTAAATTTTTTCTAATTCTACCTTCCTTTCCTTTAATTCTTTCAGTAATTGTTTTTAATGGTTGTCCACTTCTGTGTCTAGCTGGAGGAATTTTAGCAATGGAATTATCAAAAAAAGTGGTAATATGGTATTGTAATAAATCCCATAAATCTTCGATAATAACTTCCGGGGCCCCAGCATTAAGGTTTTCCCAAAGTCGTTGATTAGAACGAATGATATCTGAAAGTTTATGGGTAAGGTCGTCTTCAGAACGTTCACCAGATTCCAAAGTAATTGAAGGTCTAACAGTTACAGAAGGTACAAGGACCGAAGTTAAAATTGCCCATTCAGGCCTAAGATTTTTAGAATTAATTCCAAGAATTTTTAAATCTTCATCAGAAACTTTTACCAATCTTTCCCTAATTTCTGAAGGAAATAATCTTCTTCTTCCACTTCTAAAAGTTGTAGGTTTTTCTAGTTTAACTTTCTCTTGAATAATACTACAATGATGACATTTTTTTCCATCTTTCGCTTTTTTAATTCTATCAATCAAAGGTTTTTCTAAATCTTTTTCATCTTTAATCAAAACTTTTCCACAAGCTTCACAAGTAGATCTCAAAACTAAATCTATAATTGGCAAATATTTTATATGCACAACAGGCCTAGCTAATTCTATAATCCCTGGATGTCCTAAACATTCTTTCAATCGACCACCACAAGTTCTACACCGAACTCCAGGATCAATAGCACCTAACCTTAAATCCATCAATCCACCATCAACAGGATATCCATCAACATCATAAAGTTCCGGAGTTACAATTTTAGCAACTGAAAGTTTTTTTATCTGTTCGGGACTTAATAGGTGAAAATTCATTCCGCTAATTTTTTTCTTAACTGGCCTATTCATATTTATTTTTAGTATCAAATTTAGTTAATATATGTAATCCTTGTAATTCTTCAATCAATAATTTGAAGGCATAAGAAACTTCGACAGGTTCAACTTGGTTAGAGTTACATAAACTACAAACCTTTTTATTATGAATTTGATCATCAATAACTATTCCACCACATTTCGAACAAAGATTAATTATAACCTTATCTGAATCATATCTTTCTTTTAAAAGAAGTGAAGCTCCATGGCCAACTAACGCTTGTTGTTCCATTTCTCCTAATTTCAAGGCACCTCCACGAGCCCGACCTTCAATAGGTTGTCTTGTAAGCAAAGCAATTTTTCCAGAAGCCCTAGCATGAAGTGCATTTGCAACCATATATTTTAATTTCAAATAAAACATATTTCCAATGAAAATTTTAACAGGCATTTTTTTCCCAGTAATCCCATTATACATAATCTCTTTTCCGTCTTCTCTAAATCCAAGTTTTTTCAAATTATTTTCCAATGTATCAATTGTTTCTCCAGAAAATGGAGAGGCATCAACAATCTTTCCAGATAAAGCAGCAACTTTTCCACCAAGTACATCCATCAAATAACCAACAGTCATACGGGAAGGAACCCCGTGAGGGTTGAAAATTATATCTGGACGAACACCCTTTGAAGTAAAAGGAATATCATTTTCAGGGGCAATAAATCCAATAACTCCTTTTTGACCATGAGGAACCGAGAATTTATCTCCAATTTCTGGAACTCTTAATTCCCTCATTCTAATTCTAACAATTTTGTTACCTTCCTTATCTTGTGTAATAAAAACAGCATCGACAGTTCCATTTTCTCCTTGTCTAATTGCAGAAGAACTTTCTTTTTTTATCTGAATAGATATTTCTCTAGCTTCACTTAAAAATTTAGGAGGACTAGTTTTTCCAATAACAACTTCTCCTTCATTCATATCAGCTTCTGGATAAACAACACCATCATCTTCCAGATAACGATAACTTTCCTCAGTCCTATATCCTGAAACATCTTTATCGGGAACAATAATTTCATCACGAAGACCTCCAGAATAATTCAACTCTACAGAAGTATACGGTCTAAATCTAGAACTTCTTCCAAAACCTCTTTCAATAGAGCCCTTATTAAAAACAGTTGCATCCTCCATATTATAACCTTCATAAGGCATAATTGCCAAAACAACATTTTGACCAACAGGATGAACATCTAAAGTATCATAAACAAAACTTCGAACCAAAGGTTTCTGGGGGTAATGCAATAATGAAACATCAGTATCAATTCTAACTGGGAAATTACCTGCATAGATTCCTAAACCTTGTTTATATGCCTTAGAACCACCTTTAACAAGTCTTGCAGGAGGCCCATGATTTCCAAAAGGTGTCAAAGAAACACTCACACCAAGGCAATCAATTTTATCTACTTCTAAATGAGTATGGTCTTCATTCAATTCAGATTCATCAAGACAAATATAACAATCATCTTCTTCTGCAGCATCCAAATATTCAATAATCCCTTTTTTAACTAAATCGTCCCAAGATAAATTACCTTCACGAATTAAATTCAAATGTTCTTCTTTCAAAAGAGATTTTCCATTTTCAACAATAATTGCTGGACGAATAACTCTTCCAATTTCTGAACTCAAGAAGATAGTATCCAAAAATTTATCAAATCTTACAGACATTTCAACAGGTAATTTTCCTGTTCTACGCATATTCTTCACAGATTTAACAAAATCTTCAGCTATTTTAACAACCCCTACAAATCTACCGTTATAAAAAATATCCGTATCTCCATCTTCCTGAACCATTCCAGATTCTTCAAAAGCTTCCAATACAGTTTTATGTTCTATTGAAGTTTTAGTAGAAATTCTTGCAAGAAGGGCTAAATTTTTTCTAAGACCAATTTCAGTTCCTTCAGGAGTTTCAATAGGACAAAATCGTCCATAATGAGTTGGATGAACAGTTCTTGCAGCAAAATTTTCTTGTTCTCCCGGAAGTGAAGAGGTAACTCTTTGTAATTGGGACATCACAGAAAAAGAATTATTTTTATCCATATTTTGAGTAACTCCTTTTCGTTCTCCAATCCAGGAACCTGTAGCAATCGCACTTTCCATACGATGTGTAAATAAAGTGGATTTGGCAAGAGTTTTTATAGAATAAAATTTTCTTCGTTTAACCGTTTTTTGAAGGGAATGTTGAACTTCCCTCAAAAGAATATTCATGTTTACCCTAAATAAATCGGAAAGCAAGTCTCCAGATAGTCTAACCCTCTTATTTGCATAATGATCCTTATCAGTCATAGAATTTTTAGGATTTTCCTTAGCAACATAATATTGTTTAATAAATTTACAAAGAGTTTTTGCCTTTTCAATTCTCGAATTTTTATCAAGACCAATATGAGGTAAAAAATATGAATCAATTCTTTGTTTAACCCTATCTAACATTTCCTTATTAGTTCCTTGAAGTGCACTCTTTTCTGCAATCCACATCAAAGCATCATTAACATTAGCAATATCTGCAAATTCATAAAAGTTAACAATTAGGCCATCAGTTTGTTTTTCAATAAGTTTAGCGATTTCTGCATCACTTGTAAGTCCAAGGGCTTTCAAAAGAACAGTTGCAGGAATATCTCTAAATCTAGAAAAAGAGATTTCTAAAATACCTTGAGTATTTTCAACAACGGAAACAGGGATTTTATAGGCCCCTCTTTGGGAAAATAATCTTAGGAGTAATCTTTTCTTTATTTTTTGAAATTCCACAAAAGTTTGATTAGACGCCAAATCTTCAGACATAACCATTACTCTTTCATTACCGTTAATTAAAAAATATCCCCCATGATCTTTAGGATCAATATAATTTTTAATTAGTTCTTCTTCAGACATTCCATAAAGATTACAAAATTTACTCTTAACCATTATCGGAATTCTTCCCAATTGGACTTTTTCAGTTTCAACTTGCCCAGCATAATTAATAGACATTTCAATCCAAATAGGGGCAGCATAAGTCAATCCTCGAAGTCGAGATTCTGCAGGAGTTATAGGTTTGGAAGAACCATCAGATTCAACAATATCCGGTTTTCCAACAATCACATTTCCCAAGTTAATTTCAAAATCTTCATCAGGGATATTTTCTGAAAGCTCAGTAACAATCTCTTGAATTTTTTCATCAATAAAATTATTAAAAGAAATGATATTTGATTCAACAAGTGAGTGAGTTTTTAAAAATTCCTTAACCAATAAATGTTCTGCCATCAAATAACCACCCTATAATAAACTTCAGAAAAATTTTCTGTTCGTTCAATTTTAACTACATCCCCAGTATCACAACCCTCAGGAAGTGCAGGATCTTTTTTAGGAATTTTGGGCAACTGCGCCAAAGAAATATTAAATTGTGAAAGAACTTTCTCGACCTCTTCCGGATTTAATTTAGTGTGCTTTGGTTGAAATATATGCATCTTTTTTATATGGTGTCTTTAGATAAAAAAAATATCAAAAATGCCTTTAAAAACTTTTCGTATTTTGTTATTTTTAAGTAGTTCATGTCAAAATCTCTAAAAAAATATTTAAAGATTTTAATAAATGGCCCCGGGGGGATTTGAACCCCCGACACCTGGATTAAAAGTCCAGTGCTCTAACCAGGCTGAGCTACGGAGCCATTTTGTTTGTGAAAGCTTCGTAGTAAATGCATGGTTTTGAAAGGATTTTAATCATGTAACTAACCAGGCTGAGCTACGGAGCCATAAATTAATATTATGTAAGCACTTTAAAAAAGTTTGTAATTTCAAAAAATTTTAATCAAAATAAATCTCAATCAAATCTTGGACATCTGAAGGGCCATAAGCAAATTGACTATTTACATCAAATGCAGGTTTATTATATTGGGGTAAATTTAAAATCCAATTTTTTACAGAAATATCTTCTGCATCTGTTAAACTCTGATAACCCCATGTTGAAAAAAATGTGTTTTCACTTGTTCCAGCACCGCCAAGGCCAAAAATATTATCATCAGATTCTTTCAATTGAGTCATATGAAAGGTAGAATCAGGATAATAAGTATAATATTTAGAATCTGATTCTCTGGAAAAAAACTTTTGAAATGCCCCTTCACGAATGTTCAAGAAAATATTATTTTTAAAATAAAAACTGGCTCCTCCGCGTTTCATTCCAGCCCTTTTTCTTTGTCCTCCGCAAGGAGAGGCTGGACTCCACTTCATTTGAACAGGATCATTATCAAATAAAAATTTATTATTATAAACATAAACATTAGCAAATCTTTGGTCTTGTTCTTCTGGAGTGGTTTGTTTTCCAGGATCATCCGAATCTAAAGAGGTAAATCCGCCTGCAGAATCAATAACGATATTTCCATGAACCCATGAATGTCCTGGATCATCAATAGTTATTGCACTTCCATCACAGGAATTAATACAATAATTATCTGCGACAACAATTTTCAAAGTTTCTGGAGTAATTTCGTCTGTTCTAACCTGAAAACAAGTCCATTGAACAGTATCTACCTTATTCAAAACAAATTCTAAATTCTCATCTGCAACATTAAAATAAAATCCATGCTGTTCACGAATATTGTGCACATTCAAATTACAAGCAACAAAATTAGTAACTTCATTTCCTTTAACTCCCCATTTTGCCCCATTAGAATTCCAATAACTTCCATCAACATTATAAAATCTTCCGTCGAGTTCCATATTTTTCACGACGACATTTCTAACGGCACCGTAAGCACCACCAACAAAAATTAAATCTCGAGGACTAAGTGCGGTTCCGGGTTCCATAGGTCCTGCGACAAGTTTCAAATTATCCATCCCATCAAAAACTACATTTTCAATCCCATAGATTCTCATCACATCTCCCCCATTCCAAATTCCATTCCCAATTTCCATTGGGGCCATAAAATAAATATGTACAGGATTCCCATCATCAAAAATTCTATTACCGACATCTAGAAAGGTTAATTCACCACCTTGGAGCCCATAAACTAAAATCGTATCTCCACTATTTGCAGAAGAGAATGCATTTTTCAGAGAAAGAGTATCAGGATTATTTCCCCCAACATTAATTACAGTATTAGGGTCAATCAAACTAATATTTCTTCTCCAAGTCCAAGAATCTTGTAAAAGCGAAGAATAGCTTCCCCAACCAGCAGGTTTATTCACATTTCCAGTAAAATAATTAGTACAAATATCCTCACTATTTTGGGAAGTTCCGCTACTTTCGTCATCATCATAAAGATCAATACAATCAGGATCTGCCAAGTCAATTAAATTATCTCCATCATTATCTTCAAGGTCACTACATTGAAAAACTCCACAATCCTCTGGACAATTCAAGGGATTTTCTCCCAAATCACAAAAATTATCTGTGCAAAAACTTTCCCCGTTAGTTTCTTCATTATCATCAAAATAATCAAAGCATCCAGAATCATTAGAATAATCTGTCAAATTATCCCCATCATTATCTAATCCATCATAACATTCAAATAAACCAAACTCTGTTTCCACGTCGTCAAATCCATCAATACATGCAGTATCATTTGGAAAATCAATCAATCCGTCAGCATCATTATCTAATCCATCACTACATCTAAAAATTCCGCAATCTACTGAACAGTTGAATGGATCTTCGCCAGAATCACAAGTTCCATCTCCGCAAGAAGAACCACTGCCAGAAGAACCACCAGAAGAACCTCCTGAAGAACCACCAGAAGAACCTCCTCCGCCGCCAGAACTTGTAGATTCCAAGTTATCATTTCCATCAACACAACCACTATCCAAATTATCTACATCACCATCACCGTCGTTATCAACACCATCATTACATTGAGTCACACAATCCGAAGGGCAACTAATTCCATCCTCCCCAGCATTATCGTCACAATAGGTATTCCCACAAAGAGAATTATCATCCTCGTCAGAAGAACTTGAAGAAGAACTATCCAATAAATCTGGAACACCAACATCATCAATGTTCCCCAAAACATTCTCATAATCCCAAAAAATAAAAAACGAAAACAACGCTATCAAAAACAAATAAACAACTAACATCACCTTCCTTTTCATAGTAAATAAAAAATTAAGACGTATTTAAAGATTATTAAAAACCAAAGGAATTATATAAGATATAAGCTATCTAAGAAAGATCAATGGAAATAATAAAAGCTACAGGTGAAAAAACAAATTTTGAAAAAGTCAAAATTGAAAAAAGTGTTCTCAAAGCAGGTGCATCAAAAATCCTCGCAAAAAATATCGCTAAAAGAGTAGAATCTCAAATTCAAAAAGGAAGTTCTACAGAAAAAATCCTAAATACTACTCTAAAATATCTTGATAAAAAACCAGAAATCGCGGCAAGATATGATTTGAAAAGGGCGATAATGTCTTTGGGTCCCAGCGGGTTCCCATTTGAAGAATTTCTTTCACAAGTTCTAGAAAATTATGGATACAAGACTCAAACTGGAAAAAACATAAAAGGAAGAATGATTTCGCAAGAAATAGACATAATTGCGGAGAAAAAATTAAAACATATGATTGAAGCAAAATATCATAATTCTAGGGGTATTCATACAGATACCAAAGTTGCAATGTACACCTACGCAAGATTCTTAGATATAAACTCTAATCCAAAAGAAAATTTTGAAAATGCATGGTTAGTAACAAACACCAAATGCACTTCAAACGCAACAAAATATTCTCAAGGAGTTAATCTAAAAATCATTGGATGGGGCTATCCGAAAAAAGGAAATCTTCAAGAACTCATTGAAAAAAAAGGTTTATATCCCATTACAATTATCCCCGGAATGTCAAAAAAAGTAAAAGAAAAATTATTCAGCACTAAAATAATATTAGCGAAAGATTTAGCAAATCATAAAATAGAAGACTTAGTAGAAAAAACAAACTTAAACAAAGCCACTCTTGAAAAAATTCTTGAAAAAGCAAAAGCTATTTGTTCAAATAAATAATCAAATTGAAAATACAAAAAACTTTTAACCACTCCGAACAATAAATTCTATGGAAAAAATAAGGCAACCAATTGTGACAGTTGCAGGTCATGTAGATCACGGAAAAACAAGCATTTTAGACAAAGTTAGAGGAACAACTATCCAAGAAAAAGAAGAAGGAGGGATAACTCAAAAAATTTCATTCACAACAGTTCCAAAAGAAAATATTCAAAAAAGGGCAGATGAAGTTTTAAAAAAATTCAAAATTCCGGTAGAAATTCCGGGATTACTTTTCATAGACACTCCAGGACATGCAGCATTTACAAACTTAAGAAAGAGGGGAGGATCATTAGCAGATATTGCAATTTTAGTTATTGATATAAACGACGGATTAAAACCCCAAACAGTAGAAGTGCTTCAAATAATAAAAGCAAATAAAACTCCATTCATAATTGCATTAAATAAAATTGATAATATTTCAGGGTGGAAAGAAGGCGAACAAATAGAAAACCAGGCAATAAATGTAAGGCAAAATTTCGAAGAAAAATTTTACACAATTATCGGAGCACTTCATTCGCACGGATTTAATGCAGAAATGTATTCTAAAATAAAAGATTTTACAAAAAATATCGCGTTAATTCCCTGTTCTGCAAAAACAGGAGAAGGAATTCCAGAAATTCTTGCAATGTTAACCGCACTTTCTCAAAAATTTCTAAAAGAAAGAATTGAAATTAAAGAACAAGGAAAAGGAGTAATCTTAGAAATAAAAAAAGATAAGCAAGCAAATTATTTGGAATGTATCCTTTATGATGGAGAACTTTCATTAAAAGATGAAATTGCAATTGCTTCCTTTGAAAATTCAATCGTTACAAAAATTAGAGTTTTACAAGAATCTCAACCGCTCGGAAAAGGATTAAAAGTAGTAGAAAGGGCAAGGGCGGCAACAGGACTTAAATTGCAAATTATTTCAAAGGAAGACATATTACCTGGAATGCCATTTCAAGTAATAAATAATAATTTAGAAGAGATAGAAAAAGAATTTTCAGAGGAACTTTCTGAAGAAGTAAAAACCGATGAAACAGGAATTGTAGTAAAGGCAGATTCGCTTGGAAGTTTAGAAGCCCTTCTAGTTTTATTGAAGCAACAACAAATTAATGTAATAAAAGCAGGGATTGGGCCAATAACAAAAAAAGATATTTATTCAACAAATGCACTTCCAGCGGAAGACAAAATACTTTTAGGATTCAATGTGAATTTAGCAGAAGATGCAGAAGTTGAAGAATTAAAAAATATAAAACTTTTAACAAACCCTGTAGTTTACAAATTAATTGAAAATTTTGAAAAGTTTAAATTAGAACAATCAAAAGAAATTGAAAAAAAGAAACTTTCAGAATTACCAAAAATAGCAAAAATAACAATTTTAGATTTCGTTTTCAGAAATTCGAATCCGGCAGTTTTTGGAGTAGAAATAATCGGAGGGATATTAAAAAAGGGAGAGCGATTCATAAATAGAGACGATATAAAAATCGGACAAATAAAGGAAATTCAAGAAGATAAAAATAATGTTCAAGAAGTAATAAAGGGGAAGGAAGTTGCGATTTCAGTTCCAGGAATAAATTTTGAGCGACAATTAACTGTAGGAGAATCCCTCTATACAAACCTTTCAGAAACAGAATTTAGAAAATTTAAGGAACATAAAGAACTTTTAACTTCTGAAGAAAAAACAATTCTTCAAGAAATAGCAAGTATAAAGAGAAAATCAAACGGAACCTGGGGAATTTAAAATATTTCAATTTTATTGATTAGAATATTTTTCTACCTCATTATTCAAAACTTCTAATTCGACACCTGCAATCTCAAACATTTTAGGTGTTTTTCCGCCAGCATGATATTTTTTTTCACAAATAACTCGTTTAATTCCAGAATTAATAATCATCCCTGCACATGCAGAACAGGGTAGCATTTTACAATATAATGTTGCACCATTTATTGAAATTCCTAACTTTGCTGCCTGGCAAATTGCGTTTTGTTCAGCATGTGTCGTCCGAACACAATGTTGTCTTTTTATTCCATCAGAATGTTTCCATTCTTCCATTAAATGTCCTTCTTCATCACAATGAGGTAATTTTTTTGGAGAGCCAACATAACCTGTAACCAAAATTTGTCCATCTTTTGCAATCACTGCCCCGCTTCTCCCCCTATCACAAGTTCCACGCATAGCAACCATTCGAGAAATATTAATAAAATATTCATCCCATTCCGGTCGAACATATTTTTTATCAGCAAGCTCAAAGTTTTCAAGAACTTTCATAACTTTTATTTTCAAGTCTTCCACAGTCCAATCATTTTTAAATAAATGGTCTGCAAGTTCAATACATTTTCCAAGATTTTGTTTAGAAGAATCCAAGTTTAACATTTCATCTTTTTCTTGTCTTAAAAATTCTTCAAAAGAAACCTTATCGCTTTCTTCTCCACGTTCAACAATTCGAGAATATCTAGTTTCAGGGTCTGCATCAACAGCCAAAAGAACAAAATTTTCCTTTTTTTTGAGGGCCTCAATTTCCCCAATGGTCCGAATACTCTCAATAACTATATTTCCACTCATTGCATTTGCCCGACGATACAAATCTTCAATAATATAACTTGAATTATTTTTTTCTCTCAAATCATTAGCAACAAAAATCATACTATTTCTATCAACTTCCATGCCCCTTTTTTCAATTTCTTCAATTAAATAATCTCTTACAGAATAATGTTTAAATCCTTTTTCTAATAAAAATTTTACTATAGTTCCCTTCCCTGCACCATTAGTTCCAGTAATTCCAATAATCATCAAGAAATAATTTCATCTTTACTTAAATAAATTATTGTAATCAAATGTTACTTCCACCAGTACTTCCAAAACCATCTTCTCCTCGAGAAGTTTCGCTCAAATCATCGACAATTTCAATTTCAGCAAACTCGACAGGCTGGATTAAAACTTGAGCAATTTTATCACCTGCACGAATTTCAAAATCATCTAATGAAGTATTATGTAGAATTATCTTATATTCTCCACGATAATGTGCATCTATTACACCTCCAAGAATTGAAATTCCTTTTTTAGAAGCAAGTCCACTTTTTCCCCACGCAAGAGCGACATATCCTTGAGGGATTTCCATTGAAATTCCTGTGGAAAACATTTTCATCATCCCAGGACCTAAAACAAAGTTTTCAGTTGAACAAAAATCCAATCCTGCATCTCCTAAATGCCCATAAGAAGGCAAAATAGCATCTTCAATTAATTTTTTAATTTTAACTTTCACCATATTCAAATTTTCAAAGAAATAACATATATTAATTTATCCATCTTAACACTTCGACATACCACAACTGCAACAAGTACTACAACCACCTTCCATCTTCATATTCCCCCCACAACTATTACAAAAATTTCCTGAAAAAATGGGACCTTTTTTTCCTCCAGTTTCTTCATCAGTTTCTTTTCCCTCAAGAACACTATGAAGTTTTTTTGTCTTCTCCATAGATTGAATCATTCCACGAGCAATTGCCTCCGGGACAGACCTAACTTTTTCAGGACCAAGACCAACCTGGCCAGAACCTCCAATTCCTTCGAGTTGTTCAAAAATCTTTTCATGAGGAATTCCGGCCTTAAATGCAAGAGAAGTAACTCTTCCAAAACCTTCAACCATTGCAGTCAAATCCCCTCCACTTTTCCCCAAATTAAGAATACTTTCATAAGGGCCAATTAAATCTCCCTCAGAATTATATTCCATTCCAGTTTTAGCAAATAAATTAAGGCCATGAGGTGTGGCGATTTTTTCAGTAGAACCAATCACAAAATCAGGACGAGGTCTTTCAATTCTTCGTAAAAGTGCATTCTGAAATTCAGCATCAGAAATTTCATTTTCCCCAATTTCTTCAATAGAACTTTCAGTTCTCATCACTCCCTCTCTTGAACCCTCTCGATAAACAGTTACCCCTTTCAATCCTTCTTCTCTAGCCTTTAAATAAATTTTATCAACAATCTCTAAAGGGATATCTCTAGGGAGATTTATTGTAGAGCTAATTGAAGTATCTATATACTTTTGAACAACTCCTTGCATTCTAACTCTAAATTCTGGATCAATTTCGTGGGCTTCAACAACATAATCAGGTAACTTATCAACTCCACCAAAAAGTTCTTCCAAAAGCGGATAAACTACCTTGAATGTTTCAATTTCATCACCTTTATTTGTTTTAACATCTCTCTCATAAGATATTGCAAACATTGGTTCGATTCCCCCAGAACCTTCCGCAACAATCGCGCCACTACCGACTGGCGCAACAGTACTTATAGTTCCATTTCTCAATCCTTCATTTTTAATCCTTTTCTGAAGTTCTTCAGGAAGATTTTGGATAAATTTACTTTTCTTCAAACCTTCCCAATCATAATTTGGAAAACTTCCTTTTTCAATAGCAAGGTTAACTGATTCATCATATTCTTTAATCATTTTAAATTTCATCATTTTTTCAGTAAACTCGAGAGCTTTTTCAGAATCATATTTAATTCCCATTCGAATAAACATATCTGCAAGTCCAGTAATTCCAAGCCCAATTCTTCTATCACTTAAAGCATTTTCTTTTTGTCCAGGCAATGCATGTCTATCAGCATTATAATCAATAATATTATCTAAAAATTTAACACCTGTACGAATTCTTTCTTCAAATAATTCAAATTCAAATTCCCCCTTAGAATTAACTAATCTCTCTAAATTAATATGTCCGAGATTACAACATCCATCTTTTGGAAGTGGTTGTTCTCCACAAGGGTTTGTAGAAGATAAAGGGCTACAGTATTCTAAATTATGAAATTTCTTCATAGTATCCCAATATAGGATTCCGGGTTCGGCAAATTCATGAGCATGGGAAATTGCCTCATCCCATAATCTTTTTGAAGAAACAACATCATGAACTTTCAAAGATTTTAAATCGGATGGAAGCTCCCCATTGTCCTGAGATTTTTTAAAATTCTCCTGCCATCTTTCAATATCCCCATCCCAAACTTTATTATAAAATTCTTTTACTTCAGGGATTTTATTATAAGTTTCAATATCTGGAAAAACTAAATTAAAATTTCCTTCAATTTCCAAAGAATCCATAAATTCTTTCCCCACAAGTAAGGAAACATTCGCATGTTTAACACTCGTCCTATCAGATTTCTTTTTAATAAATTCTAAAGAATCTGGATGCCAAACACCCATATTTAACATTAAAGCTCCTCTCCGACCATGTTGAGCAATTGTATCAGTATTAACGCTAGAAATTTCCATAAATCCTACTGGCCCACAAGATTGTCCTCCAGTCCCATCAATCTCAGAATCAAATGGGCGATAAATAGAAATATTATGCCCACAACCACCTCCTGCTTTAAATGTCAATCCCTCATCTTCCAAATTTTTATACATTGCACGAATAGAATCCGATTCAACCTCCGTAACATAACAATTATTTACAGTAACATTCACATCCTCACGACCACAACCGTACATAATTCTCCCGCCTGGAACAAAACCGTAGTCATCCAACACTTTCATAAACTGAAAATAAGTATCTTCTTTTTTCTCAGAAGTTGATTCCATTTCTGCAGTTGCTCTAGCCTGTCTATGCCAAATATGCAATGGTCCACTTTCACCAGGACCCAAATATTTTTTTGAAGTTACTCCCGAGGCCAAATCGTTTCCCTTATCGCTCATTCTTCCAACATAAAATGAATCTACATCCAAAGCTTTTTCCAGATAAGATTTATTCGCTTCAGGAATTCCTTCCAACATTTTTTCAGGAGAAGTTAAAAGTCCGTTAATTTCATTACGACCAAGCCCTCTGTAAGAATTTCCATTAGAATTTTTTTCACACTCTTTTTCACCCATCTAATTATTCAACTCCCCCAATTCCTTTTTAAAATCTTCAATGTCTGCAAAATCCCTATAGACTGAAGCAAACCGAACATAAGCAACCTTATCAATCTTTTTTAATTTAGCCATAACAATTTCTCCAATCTTTGAACTTTTTATGTCTTTATCTTTTGCAATCCTATATATTTTAGACTCTATATCATTTACAATTTCTTCAATTTGAAGTCCGGAAAACGGCCTCTTTTCAAGACTCTTAACAACTCCTTCATAAATTTTTCCACGATTAAATTGTTCTCTCTTTCCATCTTTTTTCATAACACTTAAATCTAATTCGACCCTTTCATAAGTTGTAAAACGACGATTACAATTTAAGCATTCCCTCCGTCGTCTAGTAATTTCCTGACTATCCCTTTTATCAGTAACCTTTGTTTCGAATTTATTACAATATGGGCATAACATTTTATTTAGTGCAACTACAAGATATTGTATGATTTTAAGGAATAAAATACCACAACTTGTATCTGCAAATAAATTAAATTATGATTACTATTTAAAGATTATGTAATTTTTTGGAAACATTACTTTAAAGTTACTCCAATTAATATTATTTTCTTATATATGAACTAAATGAGTATTCTTTAAAATCTTTTTTAGAAATCTCTTTCCAATCTTCCCAAGAAATTCTTGGAAAATAAATATCTCCTTCAAAGGTTCCCTTAACATGGGTAATTTCCATAAAATCTGCAATGGATAATGCTTGCTCGTAAACACTTGAACCGCCAATGATATAGGATTTTTTAAAATCAATATTTTCTTCTGGCATTTCATCAATTAATTCCAGTGCTTCATTAAGTGAACTTACACGGTAAGCTCCTGGAATAATTAGGCCAGATTTTTTACTCAAAACAATATTCATTCTTTCTGGAAGTGGCCGAAATCTTTCAGGAATTGATTCATAAGTTTTTCTACCCATAATAACTGAATGTCCTCTTGTTAACTTCCTAAAATGGGCCATATCTTCAGAAATTTTCCAAGGTATTTTATTTCCATCTCCAATAATTCCGCAATCATCAAATGCTGCAATAATTCCAAGGTGAGTCATATTGCTAAGGGAAATGTAATTGGAGAATGATAATTATAATCATTCAATGAAGTATCTTCGCATTTCCAATCAAAAATAGATTTAAAATTTTTAGTTTCAATAGATGGCAAAGTTTTGGGTTCTCGTAAAATTTGTTCACAGATTCCTTCAACTTGATTTTCATAAATATGAACATCTTCTAAATGTCCGGTTAAAATACCCTCTTCAAAATCAGTCTCTTTAGCAACCAAATGAAGTAATGTCGCATAACTTGCAATATTAAATGGAAGTCCGAGAGGCACATCAACAGAACGCTGATTCCACCCAAGATTTAATCTATCCCCACTAGTGGTTATTTGGAAAGAATAATGGCAAGGGGGAAGCGCCATTTTATCCAAATCAGAAACATTCCAAGAATTAACTATCAATCTACGGTTAGTCGGATTTTCTTTAAGTTCATTAACAACAAAACCTAATTGGTCTTCTCCCTCAAAAGAATAATCTTCATTACAACCTCTATATTCTGCACCAAAATGTCTCCATTGAAATCCATAAATCGGGCCTAAATCATTTTCAGCAGCCATTTTTTTTTGAGTTTCATCATCCAACCCATAAGGAACTTTTTCAGGATTGCACCAAGGGTCCCAAATATGATTTCCCCGGTCTTTCAACCATTGTTTATCTGTTTTCCCCTTAATAAAAAATTCTAATTCGGAAAGAACATTTCTATAAACAACTTTTTTAGTTGTCAAAAGTGGAAATCCCTCAGACATATCATGCTGAAACATATGCCCCACAATTCCGAAAGCATCAGTGCCAGTTCGATTTTCTTTCCTAATTCCTTCATGTAAAACTTTCTCACAAAGATCTAAATAAGATTTCATTAAATAAAAAAAATATTTGCATTAATAAAGATTTATTTAATCAACAACATAAATAAAATTCACAGAGTTTTATCCAAGTAAATTATTTCTTCATCACTCAACTTCAATTCTTTTCTCATCTTTTTATTTTGCAAAATAATTTTAAGCAACATAAAATCTTTCATCGCAGTTTTAGAAGAAATATGGCAATGTTTCGCATACTTCAAACAAATAGATTTTTTCTTTGCAGACCTCTGATTTTGTAACCAAATTTTCAAAATTCTTGAAGGTTTCTTATAGTTTGTCCAACCAGCCCTATTAAATTTTTTAACTCCGGCAATTCCAGCACCAAGGAAAAAAAATTCATAAACCATGAATCTGTAATGTCTTTGGCGTCGAATTCTTCCCCTAAAAACATCTGCAAGAGAAAGTGCCTCAAATGCAGCCACAAGCTCTTCACCCTTATATTCTAAAGGGATATTTTCTTCCATCCATAAAAAAATTTCATCAATAGGCATATTAACTTCATCAAAAACTTTCAACATTTCATCATTAATCTTAAAATTTTTGAATATATATTGTAATGAAAGAAAAATAGATTGTTCTTTATTTCGTTCACCAACTTCCTTAACCAATTCAGGAGAATCCATCTTCGATAAAATTTGCAAATCGTTTAACGCAGCACGAATATCCCCCCTAGAACGAATAGAAATTGAAGTCAATACCTCATTAGAAATAACACAATTTTCTTTTTCACAGACTTCTTTAATAATTTCCAAAATAGTTTTGTAGTCTACTTCTTTTAAGGCAACCACTTCAGATTTCTGCCTAAGTAAATTAAATTTTTTTTGCCAAATATCATTCGCAGTTATAATAATTGGGAAAGAAGACTTTTCCAAAAGAACTAGTAACTCGGCAAGACCTCCCCTATCTTTAATTGCCGAAACCCCGTCAACTTCATCTACCAATATAATCTTATTCTTTCTAAACAAACTTTTTTGTTGGCTAGCAGGTCCAATGATTTCTAAAATCTTTGATTTATTCCTTAAATCACTTGCATTCAGTTCCAAAACTTCTGCATCTGATTCAAAAGCAACAGCATAAGCAAGACTGGTTTTCCCGACTCCCGGAGGCCCATGGAAGACTAAAGATTTCTTTTTTGGAAAATTCTTCAAAAATAATTTAATCTTATCAATCGCTAAATCTTGACCCTTAACATCTGAAAAACATTTAATCCGATATTTTTCGCACCAAGGAAAATTGTCGAGTTCCATAAACTAATTACCTCCGTTAATTTCCTTCCCATTTCCTTGTCCTGCAAGTATAAATCCTGCTAACAAAGCTTCTAATTGGATAAATTCATCACTCCCCTCAACCAATCTAAATTCTGCTTCCCCTGTTTTTTCAGTTAATCTAACTTTCAAAAAATTATCAATAGGCAAGTTCCAAATTTCTTTTTGGATAGCCTTGATAACATCTTGTCCAGAAATAGATTCCTTCAACATTATATCTAATAACTTTTCCCGAGAACTTGTAAAATCTCCAGAGAGAGCATAATCTAAAACAATTTTAATATCAGAGGGTTTTGCTTTTGAAACGATAGTATTAATCAAATCAGGAGTAATATTTGGAGATATCGACGCTGTCGCTTGCAATAAATTTATAACTCTCCTACAATCTCCTTCACTAGATTCATAAAGTGCATCAAAAGCATCAGCAGTAATACTCAAACCTTCACTTTCCGAAATTAAATCAATTCTTTTTTTTACATCTTTCTTTTCTAAAAGTTGAAATCTAAAAACAACTGCTCGAGATTGAATTGGATCAAGAATCTTAGAAGAATAATTACAGGACATAATGAATCTGCAAGTAGAAGTATAATTTTCCATAGTTCTCCTAAGTGCCTGTTGGGCTTCCCGAGTTAATGCATCTGCTTCATCTAAAAAAATAATTTTAAAGGGAACATCTCCAAGAGCCTTAGTTCTCGCAAAATCTTTAACTTTCTGTCTAACAACATCAATCCCTCTTTCATCGCTTGCATTCAATTCAAGATAATTTTCCCTCCAACTATCTCCAAAAAGTTGTTTAACAATAATTAAAGCAAGAGTCGATTTTCCAGTACCTGCAGGACCTGCAAAAAGAAGATGAGGAATATTCATCGAATCAGTAAGAGATTTTACTCGCTTAATTATTTCTTCCTGCCCAACCATTCCTTCAAATTTAAGTGGACGATATTTTTCAGTCCACACCTCAGATTCAACATTTTCTCCCATATCTTCAAAAGAAAACTCTCGTTTATAAGGATTATTGTGATAAATTCATTCAAAAATTTTAATATTAAAAATTCCCAGAAGATAACATTTATATAGATTTTATAATTAAGAATATCAACTTAAAATGGGAAGAGGATGGTTTCAAAAAGAGAAAGCTATAGAAAAAAAAGAACCTCTAATTAATACAAATCCTGTTATGAAAAATTCTCCGGTTGAAAAAAATAATTCACTAACTAAAAAAATATTGATAACAACAGTTTTATTTATTTCCTTAGGTTTATTTTTCCTAATACTCACAAGTGAGGAAGGATTTTTTGAAAATATTTTAGATAAAATAAAAGATTTAGGAGGGTTTGGAGGAAACGCATCTTCGAATAATTCGGGAAGTGGTTCAGGTTCTGGGAGTGGTTCTTCTTGTGGAGATGGAACATGCAACACAAATGAAAATGGGATTACATGTCCTTCAGATTGTGTAACTGAATGTAATGATGGTTTAGATAATGATGGTGATGGAAAAATTGATTTATTAGATAGTGGATGTTCAAATCAAAACGACGATACAGAATATATTGGTGGCTCGGGAAGTGGTTCAGGTTCTGGGAGTGGTTCAGGTTCTGGAAGTGGTTCAGGTTCTGGAAGTGGTTCAGGTTCTGGGAGTGGTTCTTCTTGTGGAGATGGAACATGCGATTCAGACGAAGATGGAGCTTCATGTTCCTCAGATTGTGTAACTGAATGTAATAATGGAGACGACGACGACGGAGATGGTTGGGAGGATTTGGTAGATCCGGGATGTACTGATGAAAATGACAATAATGAAAGTAACCCTGATATGGGGTTTCAATGTTCAAATAATCTAGATGACGATGGAAATAATTTAACCGACGGGGAAGATCCTTTATGCAGTTATTGGATGGACAATAACGAATTTTCAACAATAAAAATTATAAGAGATAATTGGGGGATTCCACACATTTTAGCAGACACTGATGCAGATGCATTTTTTGGGATGGGATATGTGATGGCAAAAGACAGAATGTATCAGATGCATCGTACAAGGATGATTATGCAAGGAAGATATTCCGAGATGGTAGGTTTTGTAAATGAAGAAACTGGAAATTCAAACAGTACCTGGAACGATGAGAAATTTAGACACAGAGGACACTATTATTATGCAGAACAAAGATTCCCAAATTTAGATCAGGAAACTAAAAATATGTTGACTTCATTTAAAGACGGAGTTAATCATTATCTTCAAGAAAATCCCCAAGATTTACTTTATTTATTTAACAATGTTCCGGAAAATTGGACAGAAGTTGATTCATTAGTTTCTTGGGATTATTTGTTTTATCCAGTGCCTGACAATAGAGAAGTTCAAAAGTTAAATATTTTCGAAAATAGAGTCTCAAATGGAAATACTTGGGAAGAAGCAGCAGAATCATTAATACCTAATATTTTTGTAAGTAATAATTTAGCTCACGTATTAGAAGGAGATGTACCTATTGAAACAAGGCAAGAAATTATTGATTATGGAAATTTATATCCTCCTTTTGCCAATTTATCTAATAATTGGTCTTACCCTCCAGGACACATGAGTCATGCATGGGTAGTGAGTGGAGAAAACAGCACTTCAGGTTCGGCAATTCTTATAAGTGACCCCCAAATAAGCATAACTTCTCCTTCGATATTTTATGAACTCCACTTAAGAGGAGATACTTTTGATGCAAGAGGAATTGCATTACCTGGAACTCCAGGAATAAATTTCATAGGATTTACTAAAAAAATCGCGTGGGGATTAACTGCTTCTCCAATTGATGATTCGGATGTTTTCAGGCTAGAAATGGTTGGCCCAAACCAATATATTTATGATGGGGTAACTTATGATATGGAAGTCTCAAATGAGCAAATATTAGTTTATGGAAGTTCTCCAATAAACATAATTGTTAAAAGAACAATTCTTGGACCTGTTGTAACCCCACTTTTGCCTTCGGCAAAAGCAGGAGAAGAATATGTAATGGTTGCAATCCCTACAGCATTGAATAATTCCCACACATTAGAATCCACATTAGATATTATGAGGGCACAAGATGTTTTTGAATTAGAAACAGCATTTCAAAAATATCAATCTCCAGAAGCAAATTTAGTTGCGGGAGACTCTGAAGGAAACATTGTATATAGTCATTTAACTGCATATCCCACAAGGTCTTCTTCATCACCATTGGCAGGGTATATTGCACAATATGGAAATTCTTCAGAATATTTTTGGCAAGATTTTGTTCCTTCAAATTTAAAACCAAAAATTTTCAACCCCAGACAAGGAATAATTTTTAGTGCAAATCATTTAGTTATTGGAAATTGGTATTCTATATTTAGGGGGACTGCAATAGGGGGTGGAGGAGAATTAGAAAGATCGAGAAGGTTAAGAGAACTTTTATTTGAAAGAAATAATGGGCTTTTTAGTCCTGAAGATGTTTTAAATATACATTATGATAGTGTCGATTCAGCAAGAAGAGATTTCATAAAATCAGGATTATATATTCGAGATAATTTAGGTGCAGGGAATTTATCTACAGAATCTTTAAATCTTCTTGAAAATTTAGAAGATTGGTATTCAAATGGCTCAAAGATGGTTACTTCGGAAGAGTATTTGGCAGGGGCAATAAGTATCAATACATATTTTAGGGCACCATTAGCTACTAATCTTGTTAATATTTGGGGAGGCGGAAGTTCAGGACTAGTTCCAATGCTAACAAATATTTCTAAAAGAATTGACGCATCACTTCCTGGAGAAAATGTTTTAAGCAATGACGAGATATCATACATAAATGATAGATTGGGAGATTCATGGAATTCTACAACTTTGAATTTCGGTCAACCAAGCGAATGGCAAAAAAATCTAAATTCAACCACTGAATTTACATTTGGAGGAAACTATAGTAGTGTTTATTTTAAAGCAAATTTGGATAAATACGGTGGATTAGATTCTACTTACGATACCAATTATCCGAATCTAATTGCCCCAGATTTACAAACAATATGGTCTCAAAGATATCAAGCATATTCTCAATTTATTGATTTGGCAAATCCGGATTCTGCAAAATCAATTTTGCCATTTGGAATTTCTGAAAATCCGGAGAGTATTTATTTCAATAATACTGCAAAAGATTGGGCAGATGGAACACTTCATCCAGCTCCATTAACAGAGTCGATAATTGAAACAATGGAAGATTCAACAACCTATTTAACTTATAACTAAAATTCTCAAAGTGCAACTAAAACTAAACTTATCTTCTTTTAAGTTTTCTTTTTCGCTTTTCTTTCTTAAGTCTTTTCCGTTGCCATTTCCAACGCATTTGACCTTTCTTTTTCCATCTCCTAGAACTTCTTTTCATCGTATTAATAACTTCAAATCTTCATTTATAAAGTTTTAGATAAATCATAATTTAAAAATTAATCTTTAAAGTATATTTTAACACTAACTTTAATTCGAATAAAAATAGCCCTGCCAGGATTCGAACCTGGGTCGCAAGGTCCAGAACCTCGCATCCTTGACCACTAGACTACAGGGCTTTAGAGTTATTTAATAAATAACCAACATTTCTAAAAAAGAATTTCAATTTAAAAACCTTTATAACTAATAAAGACATCTTATGTTTATGAAGATTCAAGCAACCTTAATTTCTGAAAAGGTTAGTTCTAACTCTATTGAAGCACAAAATTTATTTGCATCAGAAAAATTTGGTGAAAAGATGGGTGAAAAGATATTTTATTCGCTTTCAGAAACCTTATTTTTAATTCAAAAGAAAAAAATGGAATTATTTGATTCAAAAAATAAAAAGTTAAAAGAATCTGAAATATTAAAAAAATTTGAACGATTAGATAAAAAATTTAAAATAAAATTTTTAGTTTTTAGGGATTTAAGAAAAAGAGGATATCTTGTAAAAACCGCATTAAAATTTGGAGCAGAATTTAGAGTTTATCAAAAAGGAAAAAATTCAAATCATTCAAAATGGGTTCTTTTTCCAGTTTCTGAAAATCAGCAATTAACTTGGCAGGATTTTTCGGCAAAAAATCGAGTTGCACATTCTACAAAAAAAAATCTTTTAATTGCAATTGTTGACGATGAAAATTCAGTATCTTATTATGAAATAAGATGGACAAAACCTTAAATTCAATTTCTTAGAAATATTTATAATAACCTAAACAATCCTAATCTTATGATAGATATAGAAGAGAAGAAAAGAAAAATAATTTCATTTTTAGATTCAAACGGGCCCTCCCTCCCAGTAAGAATCGCAAAAAAAATAGAGATGGAGCCGGTGTTTGCATCTGCAATTCTTTCAGAATTATTAAATGAAAAGAGGATAAAATTAAGTCATATGAAAATTGGGGCATCACCACTTTATCTTTTACCAAATCAAGAAAAAAAATTGGAAGAACAAAATTCAAATTTAAAAAACATAGAAAGGGAAGCCTATCTAAAATTAAAAGAAAATAAATTTTTAATTGATAAAAATGAAATTCCGGCAATAAGAGTTGCATTAAGAAATTTGAAAGACTTTGCAAAAAATTTTAATTTCAAAGAAGAATTAGTTTGGAGATATGCTTTCATTCCAGAAGAAGAAATAATAATTTTCTTAAAAAAAGAAAATTCGAAAGATGTCGATGAAATTGAAAAAATTGAAAACGAAGAGAAAAAAGAAATTAAAGAAGTTATAAAATCAAAAATTCGAAAGGAAGATATTCCAAAAGAAAAAAAAATTGAGGATATTTTTAAAGAAACCGGGAAAGAATCTCAAACAGAATTCTCGGAAGAAGTAAAAGAATTTTTATTAAAAAATAAAATAAAACTTGTAGAAGAAATACAAAGTGACAAAAAGGAAATTGTGGCAAAGATAAGTATTGAAACTTCAATCGGTGAATTAAATTTTATCCTAATTGCCAAAAATAAAAAAACAACTTCAAAGGACGAGATAAATTCAGCATTACAAAGAGCAAGTTACAATAAAATGCCTTGCCTATATTTATTAAAAAAAGAACCTCCAAAAAGTATATTAAAATTTGTAGAAGAAAGAAAGAATTTCATAAAAATAAAAATTCTCTAATAAACAACCATAATACTTTTAAACCCGAAATATTATGCTTAAGAATGGGAAGAATAAAATCCACTTTAATCAAAAGAACATCACGGCAATTATTAAAAAACTCAGAAGAATCTTTTGGAAAAACATTTGAAGAGAATAAGAAGGCATTGGGAAATACATTACCTAGCAAAAGAATGCGAAATAGCGTGGCAGGTTATATTGCAAGAATAAAAAAGAACACAAAGACAGAACTTACTGACAACGAAGAAAAAAATGACTGAAGAAATAAAAAATACTAGTGAAAATTCCGTTTTTATCGGGGGCAAACCTTTTATGAATTATGTTACTGGAGTGGTAATGCAATTTACAACAAATAATGCAAATAAAGTAACTATAAAATCAAGAGGAAAATTTATTTCAAAAGCAGTGGATGTTGCAGAAATTTCAAGAAAAAAATTTTTAGTAAATGAAAATATTTCTGTGGCTGAAGTAAAAATAGGAAGTGAAAAATTTGAAAATAAGGAAGGAAAAACAGTCAACGTTTCAATTTTAGAGATAACCTTGAAAAGATAATTATCTTTTCTTCTTAGTTTTTTTTAAAATTTTTATGATATTATTCGATTTCCTATCAAGTTTATCAATTTTTTTTTCGATAACTTTCAATTTTTTGTATCTCTTCCAAGTAAAAATAAATCTAACAAGTAAATAAATTACATAAATAATAAATGCAATCCCTGCAGCTTTAACAATTGTAAAAAGATTATCAACCCTAACACTTAATGCAGGAGGAAGGCTAACTAAAAAATCTGAAAGGTTATTTTTTATTTCACTAATCACCATAAAAAAAATAAGAAAACGCGCTTTATAATTATTTTGAATTTCTAACACGAAAATATCCAATTAAATGGCTCTGGAGAGTGCTGACCTCCCGTAGTGTTTCGAAGAAATTCCTCGCAGGTCAGTGCTCGACTAAATGGCTCTGGAGAGTGCTGACCTCCCGACCTCCGCCTCATGAGAGCGGCGCTCTACCGCTGAGCTACAGAGCCATAAAAAAAACTAATTAAGATAATTTAAAAGACTTCCTATAATCTAAAAAAATTACGGATTTTCCCCCAAGGAGATTTTTCAATTGAAGGGCTTAGGGAGATATAGTTCACTTCACAAGAATTACAACTCCCTCCACAATCCACTCCTTCCTCATCAAAATTTTTAATTCCATCAGAACAATAACCACATTCTACATTTTCTACACCATTATCAAAGTATAATCCAAATGAAGGGTTTTCTGAAGTTCCTTTTTCAAATCTCGCAATCAATTCATCATCAGATTCATCATAAACTCCTGTAAATCTGTTATCACATTTATCTAAAGTTTCAACATAAATTTCAACTTCCAAGGAACATGATTTTTCTTCAACAATAGGACTTGTACAAAGATTAATATCATTACAAGTTCGAGATTTAACTCCGTCAATTTTTCCGAAAAATTCATCGCCCAAACTAGAAAGAGAATAATCCACATTGCAATCAGACCAGGAACCGCACTGTATATTTGGAAGACATTCCACAATTTCAGATTCGCATCTTCGTTTTTCAGGAAGTTCGTTTGTAGTTCCACAATTATTTGAATCTACACATCTTGGAGAAGTGTATCCTTCAGAACATTCAGACCATAAACACCTCCAATTTTCATTGCATTCTTCAACACATCTTTCAACCATTGAAGGACCATTAAAATTTGAATTTTCACAATTATTTAAATCGGCACAATATCTTTTACGAGAACCATCTTTGCAACCTTCCCATTCCCTACAAACCCAGTCAGGAATACATTCAATAGGTTCTTCTAGAATTTCGTCTTCTTGGGAATTTCCCCCATAACTTCCAGAACCTTCGGGTGCAGATTCTAGTCCCCCTTCTTCACCAAATCCACTACTAGATCCTCCGGAGCTTGAAGAACTTGAGCCCCCTCCACCGGAGCTTGAAGAACTGGAACTTCCGCCACTGGAGCTTGAAGAACTGGAACTTCCGCCACTGGAGCTTGAAGAACTGGAACTTCCGCCATCAGGAGGGCTTGGATCTTCCTCACCCCCAGAGCTCGAACCACCCTCGCCACTGGAGCTTGAACCCCCCTCGCCACTGGAGCTTGAACTTGAAGATGTTGGTCCCCCATTACTTCCCCCACCTCCAAGAAACATTCCACTAAAAACAGAAATATTAATTAAACCAGAAAAGGTAATTAATATAAATAAAAAAATTGTTAACCCTCTTAAAAATTCTCCCTTTTCCATAAATTCTTAAGAAAAAAAGACTTTAATTAGTTAATTGTTTTTATTAAAAATAAAGCAATAGTTTTAAAAAGAAGCAATATAAAATAGCTTTATGGTAAACGGAATCGAAAGACCTTTGGATTTGCTGAATTCGGCAAAAGGTAAAGAGATTTTAGTACAGCTGAAAACTGGCAAACAATTTGTCGGTACTTTGTTGGCATTTGATATCCACATCAATGTGGTTCTTGATAATGCTAAAGAAGTAGAAGACGGAGAACATAAAACAAGCTACGGCTTAACATTTCTTCGAGGAGATACAATAATTTTCATATCTCCTTCAGCAACTAAAGCTTAACTGGGCGTTTTATCCGATTAATTTCGCCGGATAGGAATTCTCAAAACTCTTTAATTAGTGACAACTCTAAAAATTTAAATTTTTTTATTAAATTGATAAATTAAAATTCGAAGGAATCAAAATCTTCAGGAACTTCAACAGAAATTTTAGTCCCTTTCAAAGATTTTTTAGCTTCATTCAAAATAATTTTGGGAATAGATTCATACCTTTGGCTAAGATGAACTAAAAAAAGTTTTTTAACTTTAGATTTTTTAGCAATTTCTGATGCATCAACACTAGTTAAATGGCCATGATCTTCAGCAATTTCTCTTTCATTTCCAGAAAAAGTAGATTCACAAATTAAAACATTTGAATTTTTAGAAATTTTAAATAAATTATTTGTCATTCGGGTATCTAAGATAAATGAAATCTTCTTTGAGGGTTCTATATACATCAATTTTTTTCCGTCAATTTTTTTTCCATCGATTTTCACAGATTTTCCTTTCACCAATTCTGCAATCAATGGAGAATTAGGCAATTTTAATTTTTCAAGTTTTTTCTTATCAATCCTATTTTTTTCAATAACCTCAAAAGAATATGCAACAGTAGGAATATCATGGTCAACAGGAACAGATTCTAAGACAAATTTCCCATCATCAAAAAAAACGCCTTCTTCGATTTCATAAACTTCTAAATCAATTTCTTCTCGATTATGAAACATATCAAAATATTCCCTAACTTTTTTCTTAGTCCCTTTCGGACCATAAATTTCTAATTTACGATTATATCCATTCATAGTCATTGTTTTTAACAATCCTGGAATGCCCAAAACATGATCCCCATGCCAATGACTAATTAAAATTTTTGTAATTTTACATGGGTTCAATTTTGCCTTCCTAAATTGTCTCTGAGTTCCCTCTCCACAATCAATCAAGATATTTTCCCCTCCATATTGTAAATAAATTGCTGGATGATTTCGCCTAGCGGTAGGTATCGAAGAACCAGTCCCTAAAAAAGTTATTTTAATTTTTTCTGCCATTAAATAATGAAGAAATTCAAACTTATAAATCTGTTCAATAAACCATTTATCAATAAGATTCACCGAAAAGCAGACGCTGGGAATCGAACCCAGGATCAGAGGGTTGCAGCCTCTTGCCTTACCGCTTGGCTACGCCTGCAAAAGATACTAGTAAAAAAAGAAAGAATAAATCTTACTCCTGCAACTAGTAATCTACTAATTCTAGAAAAACAAATCTTTTAAACTTAACTAAACGCTCTCGGCAGGATTCGTTGCGAGCCTGAGAGAAACGAGTTAGCTTCTTTGA
>CAZTIP010000004.1:0-41576 GCA_964613185.1 Candidatus Woesearchaeota archaeon
AAGCCCCTCTCTCTTTCCCGTCCTAAGTAATCCAAAAATTGAATATAACATCGGGGTTAAACAACCCGTAGGGCTCGAGTGGAACGAAGTGACCTCGAGAGTTTTTTCTGAAAGAAAAAATTTGGGAAAATCCTGCAAGGATTTTCTGTTTAAGCCTTGTTATGTCTGGGTGAGCGAAAGCGAAAGTCTGCAAGACGTCCCCGAGGATTTTTTGTGTAACAAAAAACCGCAGAGTTGAGTTTGAGTTTTATTATGTTAATTATCTTCGCAGAAGACTAACTTGCAGGGCACGCGCACTTTTTTTGTTTCTTTTTTCCTAAAAAAAGAAAATAGAAATAATCTTGGGGGTAGCAGACTCGCTTTTGCTTTTTTTTCTAAAAGAAGAAAATTTTCAAAAGATATAAAAATAAAGTTTAATCAACTGAATAACAATCAATACAACTTCCAGGGCTGTAGCAACCAGTACTATAGCAACCTTGATCACAAATACTACTTATTTCTCCAGCCATAGCAGTTTCTTGCTCTTTCCTGTATTGAAGTACATTTCTTTCATTAGAAAAATCTAATGAATTACTATCCTTCAACTCAAAGCTCTCTGCTGTTTGTTCCAATGTTTTTACCATGATTTTTTATGGTCACTTCAATTTATAAATGTTTATATACCGAAGCTTACATCTTTTTTTATGCCAAAAGTAGAATATTTGTTTGACAAAGAGAAAGATTTGAAAAATAATCATTTTGCGATAAATTTCATTTCTACATTTGAAGATTCGAGATCATTTAATATGTTTAAAATATTAGATGAAAAATGCAAAAATATTGATTATGATATATGCAAAAATGAAATAGAGAAATTTCATTTTAAACTCCATAATTCAATAATGATGGAGTCCATTAAAAAAAGTTTTCAGTTAGCTTGGAATGAGATTAATGATGAATTTTTTAAAAGATTAAAGAGTATAACTGGAAATGAATTCCCTTTTGAAAATGTTAAGGCATTTATAACAACTCAGGGAATTTGCCCATATGATTTTAAAGAAGGTTATTTTTTCATTTCTTTGTGGAGCAACATTCCAAAATCATTAAAAACTTCTGCCCATGAACTAATGCACCTTGATTTTCATAAAAATAATTGGGAAGAAATTGAAAAGAAAATAGGAAAAGAAAAAACAAATGAACTTAAAGAAGCATTAACGACTTTACTCAATCTTGAATTTAAAGATTTGTGGTTTGTAAAAGATGGGGGTAAAAAGAATGAAGAACAACAAAAACTTAGAAATTTTATAAAAAGAGAGTGGTTAAAAGAAAAAAATTACCAATCACTCCTTGATAAGTGTGTGATGTATCTGAAACAATGATTTACAAACCACTCTCAGCACAATTTGAAATTACAGAAAAATGCACACATAAATGTCGCCACTGTTATAATTTTTATGAGCATGATTTTAAAGGAAAATCTACTAATGAAAAAGTTATCAATAAAATAGCTGAACAAGAACTTTTTGACATTACCTTAACGGGAGGAGATCCCCTTTTTAATAAGTCAATGCTTTACAGAGCAATTGAAAAATTTAAAGGTGAAAATATGGATGTAAGAATTAATTCTAATTTACATCTATTAACAGAAAGTGATGTTGATAAAATTGTTGGTTATCAAGTAAACTCAGTTTTAAGTTCAATACTTGGAAATAATCAAAAATTACATGATTATTTAACAGGCGTTAAAGGTTCATTTGAAGTTTTGAAATCTTCTTTAGATAAATTTTCAAAACGGAATTATAATGTAGCAATGAATATGGTAGTTAATCAAGATAATAAAAATGAAATTTATGATACTGCTAAATTCTTAATTGAAAATTTTAAAGTCAATTATTTTTGCGCAACTCCCGTTGTTGCTTCTCCACTTAAAGGAACAGAGGATATGACTTTAACAAGAGAAGAATATGTAAGAACATTAGACACTTTACTTAAAATTGAAAATGATTTTGGAATAAAAACTGACACCTTAAATCCCGCTATTCCTTGTATGTTCTCTGACGAAACTCGTGAAAATTATAAGCGATTTTTTGAAACTAGGAGTTGTGCTGCTGCAAAAGGAACAGTCACTTTTTCAGTGGATGGAGATGTCAGAGTTTGTTCACAAGAGAGTAAAAGTTATGGAAATATCTTTGAAAATTCTTTAGAAAAAATATTGGAAAATATGAATGGATGGAGGGCAGGAAAAAATGTTCCAGAGGAATGTAGTCCTTGCGATTATTTGCCACAGTGCAAGGGGGGCTGTAGGGTTTCAGCTGAAGCCCATACTGGCAAAATAAATGGACTGGAACCATATTTTACAAAACCAATAAAAAACAAGATAAAAACAGTAGATAAAAAAGAAAAAATTATTTTTGAGGACTTGGTTTCTGTCCAAGGTAATCCTAGGTTGAGAAATGAAAATAAGGGCTTAACTACAATTTATTTTAATGCTAAATCAAAAGCCATTGTTACCAATACAGAAAAAGAAATTTTTAAGAGATTTTGGCAAGGAAAATCTTATCCAGAAATATTAAAAGAAGTAAAAAATAAATCTTTGTTGGATGAAATTTGTTTAAAACTTCACTCAGATAAAATCCTTATTCAAAATGGAAAATCAAAAAATCATAAATGACTTGTTTGGAAAGGATTCAAAGTTTATTCAAAATTATATAGAGAGTAATAAGGAAAAACAAATTTGTAAGAATAATCATGAAATTTATGAAACAAAATTTGGAAATGTTATTGTTAAAAATTTTCTTAAGAAAACGACATTTAATAGGGAAAAACAGGCTTATGACTTTTTTTCAGAGAATAAATTAATTAGTGTGCCAAGATTATATTATGCTGAAAACTCTACAATCATAACTGATTTGGTACGTTCAAATAGGAGATATGATTTAGAAACTGTAATTGATGATTGGGCAAAAATTCATTCTTTAACTTTGAATAATAAAAAAGATTTTGAAATATATGATTCAAGGAATGTTCACGTTCCAGATCAAATAAGACCTAAATTGAATTTGATTTCACTCACTCACGGAGATTTATATTCTAATAATGTTCTTAATTTTAATGGAGAACATTATTATATAGATTTTGAAACTTTTGGCTTAGGTCACCCTGCAAGAGATTTATCATTACTTCTATTTAATGAACCAGATTCAAGAAAAGATATTGTTACTCGCTACAAGAAAAAAATTGATTTTGATTATTCCGAATTAGAAGAAGATATAAATTTATTATATAAAATTAAACTTCGGGTAATTATTGAAACTTTAAAGAAGGATACAAATATCCCTTTAAAGTTTAGAGAAAAGTTTATTCAAAAAGCAGAAAATCAACTGAGAGAAGAGATAAATCATTTCTGAACAAAATCTCTGATTTTGTGAAACTATCTGTTTTTCTTGCAAAGAAAAACCTGCGAGTCTGCCTTTGGGGGGAAGATTATTTCTAATATAAATTTCAAAACTGAAAGTTTTGACCATCTGTCCTGAAAGGACTAAGCGCGTGCCCGTCTTTAAAACTCAAGGTCAATTAGACATAACATAAGATTATCAATAGTTTATTATTGATAATCTTCTAATAGGGGTGTAAACAATAATTATAAAAAGTTCGGATTATTTAGTTTGAGATGCTCGGATTGTTGGCTAAATTAAAAGAGGAACTTGGGATTAGGAATTTTCCAAAAATTTCCTGGGCATTCAGATATTAAGACTACTCAAATTTATACTCAAATTTCTTAAGCTTCAATTAAGATTATAAATAGTCCCCTGGATAATATGTTATGGATACTAAACTTGCAATTAAACAACTTAAGTCAATTAAAAAATTGATTCGAGGGAATGATATTCGTCTTGCTGCGAGTTGGCCTAAGAATTGGCAGATTTTGATTTCTACTATTTTATCTCCCCAAACTCGTGATGAAACTACGATCCCTGTTTGTGAAGAATTATTTTCTAAATATCCCTCAATTGAAGCTCTTTCCTTAGCTAAAATTAAATCTATTGAAAAAATAATTCGCCGTGTTAATTATCATAAAACAAAAGCAAAACACGTTTCATTAACTTGTAAAATGCTCTTTTCCGAAGAGATACCCAAAGATATCGATAATCTTTTAAAACTTCCAGGTGTTGGAAGAAAAGTTGCAAATGTTTATTTGGCAGAAGCCCATAATTTCCCTGCAATCGGGGTAGATACACATGTTAAAAGAATTTCTTATAAACTTGGTTGGACAAATAGTCAAGATACCTTGATTATTGAAAATGACTTGAAAAAACTTTTTCCTAAAAAATATTGGAGAAATATTAATGACCATTTAGTTAGATTTGGAAAGAGTTTTGGCTCGAGTAATAAAAAAGAAGACGAGCTATTAGAAAATCTTATAAACTCTCAATCTTTTTCTTGAATATGGCAGAAGAAGCTAACATGCCCGCTGGTTTTGGCGGATTGATGAGATACAAAGAAGAATATGATTCCAAATTTAAATTTGGCCCAGGAGTTGTTGTTGCTATGATTATTGCAATGATTGCATTTGTTGCAGGATTGAGGTTAATTTATTAGATGTTTGGGGGAGTTAACCCTGCTAAGATGCAGGGAATGATGAAAAAAATGGGTATTTCCCAAACCCCATTAAATGTCCATAGAGTTATTTTTGAAACTGGAGATGGAAATTTAGTTATTGATGAACCTTCTGTGATTAAAATTATGATGCAAGGGCAAGAAACTTACCAAGTTTCTGGAGAAGCCAGGGAGGAAAATTCTGCAGTTTTCTCTAAAGAGGATGTATCTTTAGTTGTTGAAAAAACTGGAAAATCTGAAACTGAAGTTCGTGAAGCTTTGGAAAAAAATGAAGGCGATATTGCCGAAACTATCGTTGAACTTAATTAATTATTCTTAAAAATTATCTAGAAATTTTACTTAAATCTCTTAATAGTAAAATTTATAAATTGTTGTTACTATTAAATGAAATGGACAGAATAATTCATTATACTTCCCGTAAAAACTTAGATAAAATAAAAAACTCTGGATTTTTATTTCCAAAATCTTGTCCAAATATGAATCATTTTAAATTATCTTTGAGAGTTCAAAATATTATTCGCCATGAATCCTATCTTGTTGGAATTCCCAAACCCCTTGAAAAAGGGTGGGTAGATTCTGGATTAATGTCTTATCTTTTGAATCATACGTCTGGGGAAGTTGTTTTAGGAATTCCTTTATTTGAAAATTCTAAGGGTTTTGTAAGAGACCATTATTATCTTTCTCCAAAAAATTTTATTGAACAATACGGAGAAAATTTAGCTGAAAAAATTTATGAGGGGAAAATTGATCCGGAAGATCCAAGGATAATCAACTCTGTTAATCTTTATATTGAATCTACTATTTCTTTATCAGATTATTGTGAAAATTATATTGCTCCTGAAATCTGGACACCTCAAAAAACTCCACTAGATAATCTTGAAATTGTTGTTTCTTAAACATAATAATCCATAAAAAGAACTTTCTCTAGTTAATTTTATGGAAAATTTTTACGAAAATTTAATCAATGCCAAATATCACCTTAAAATTGCTCGAAGACTTTATGAAAATTATGCGAACTTTGAGGAAAAAAGATTTCTTGTTGGAATAATCAATGAATCGGCTAAGTCTGTCTCAAATATCATAAAATGTTTTTTGATTTTTGAAAAATGTTGGGGGCATAATTCTGATAAAAATTTAAAAATTTTTATTTCTAAAATTGCTCCAAAATATTTTGATGAAATTACAATTCAAAATCTTCGGAAAATTTTAGAGATTGAATATTCGCAGAAAATTTCTCCTATTGAATTTTCTAGAAAAGATAAGATAATCTTGCTGGTTGAAGGTGAATATCGCTTTTTACGAGTTAATCGATTTGAAGAATTCTTAAAATCCATTGAAGTTGTAGTAAATCGTTTTTCTGAATTTTCCGGCAACTATAAAAAGGTTGTTGATTAGAAAACTTTTGCACTAAATGATGAAAAATGTTGACAAAGTAAATGATTGAAGAAATTATAAAAGAAAAGACGAGTGCGGACCACCTATTGTATGTTAGTTTAAAATATACTAAGACCTGTGACGTGATATTAAATTTATTAGCTCGATGGAAGAGTTTGATAGAACTTAGTTTTGACGCTATTTTGAAAATGAAAGTTGAGGAAGAAAAAATTCCCCAAATGCCCACAAATCCAAAACAAAGAATTGAATTTATGAAAAAATATTTTAAGAAATATCCTGAAATCTCTGAAATAATCCCAACATATATTTTCTTTAAACGTATTCCTGAAATGAACAAAACCAGAAGTGGGGAATTCCGAAAAAATGTTAATTTGAAAATAATTGAACCTACAAAAACCACAGATATTAATATGGAAAAATTGGGAGAATATTCTGAAAATATCGATAATTTTATTAATTGTGTAAAAAAAATTCTTATTAAGTAATTAAGCCTATCTTTTGAATAATTTCTTTTTAATTTAAAAAACCTTCATAAGGTTTTTAAACTGATTTTTTCTGTTAAATGGACGAGATTAAAATGGCTAGAATAATTGTTATAAATTCAGGGAAGGGAGGTGTTGGAAAAACTACTACTGCAATCAATTTAGGTGCTTCCTTGAATAAATTAGGTAAGGAAGTGGTAATTATTGATGCTAATTTGAATACGCCTAATATCGGTTTACAACTTGGCGCCCCTATCGTTCCAGTAACTCTTAATCATGTTTTAAATGGAAAGGCGGAAATTGAAGAAGCAATTTATGAACATTCCTCTGGAACCAAAATAATTCCTTCTTCACTTTCTATTAAAGAATTAACTAATTTTAATACTAAGAAATTCCCTGAAATTATTAAAAAGCTTAAACCTCTTTGTGATTTTGTCATTGTGGATTCTGCAGCTGGTTTTGGAGAAGAAGTTATGGCAGTTTTAGATATCTCTGATGAAATCATTATTGTTACTAATCCTGAAATGCCCGCGGTTACTGATGCCTTAAAGGCGGTTAAGGTTGCTAGAGAAATGGGAAAAAATGTTAATGGTGTTATTGTTACTAGGCACAAAGATGCAAAATATGAAATGCCCCTATCTTCTATAAAATCTATGTTAGAAACTCAAATTATTGGAGTTATTCCTGAAGATAAATCTGTAAAGGAAGCTTTAAATCTGAGAGATGCTGTTTCTCATACGCATCCGAAAAGTAAGGTTTCTAGAAAATATCTTGAAATATCTGGAAAAGTTTCTGGAGAAAGAATCCCTGAAGATAGAGGATTTTTAGGAAGATTATTTGGAATTTAGTTTAAATATTTATAATTAAATATTCTCGATAATTTCCTCCCATGAATGAACTCGCTTAATTCCCTGAGGTAATTTTATTTCGCGATTCCAGGGATAATCAAATAACAATACTTTTCTTTTTGGAGAAATGCATTCTAAAGCATATTCGAAATTATCTTCTATTAATATATCTACATCTAGTGAATTACAAATCTGACCTTTTGTTCTTGAATTTTTTCCATTTGAAAAATAATGACCTGCAAAATGAACTCCTGAAAAAATATTTGGAAAATGTTTGTCCACCCAATAGTTAGTTTCTTTTGCTATTTCATCCTTGCGAGAAGTAATTATGCTCAAATCGTTATTATCTTTTAAGACTCTTGTTGCTTCTTGTGCTCCGGAGATAGGTTTTATTTTTCTAAAATAATCTGTTTTGAAAAAATCATTTATTTTTCCGATTGATTCTTCACGTGTTCCTCCCCAACTTTCCCACAAATTATATGTTTTGAAATCTTCTTTTTTTAATGAAGTATTGTATGTTTCGTTGTGGTACCTAATTATTGCAGGTAAAAATCTTGCTAATACTTCATCAATATCAATTCCAATTTTCATGTTTTTATTTTAAGATTTAAATTGAGTCAACCAATTTAGAAAAACTAATTAACTTTGCTTCCAACTTCAATTTCTTGATCTGGAGTAATTAGTGAAACTTTATTTTTTTCTTTGTTTGATGCTGCTAAAAGCATTCCCTGACTTTCAATTCCTCTCAGTTTCTTTGATTCTAGATTTGTTAAAACGATTATTTTTTTTCCCCTTAATTCTTCCATTGAATAAAATTCTTTTATACCTGCACAAATAGTTCTTAACTCTTCTCCGACGCTGACAGTCAATTTATAAAGTTTGTCTGCCCCTTCAATTTCTTCAACATTTTGAATTTCTGCCACTCTCAAATCTAATTTTGAAAAATCTTCGTACCAGATATTTTTTACTCCTTCCATGAATTTAATAGTTTAACTGAGTTTATTAATATTCTGTTTTTTACAACTTACTTTAATAATATTTTTTGTGATTGATAAGTTTTTTATAATGAGTTTCCCATATTTTTTTATGAAGAAAAAAGTAGTTGATGAATTTAGTGTTGAGCATCCGATTATTTCTAAAAAAATTGATAAGAGTTTATCTTTGAGCATTAAAGAGGGTGGTGTCGCATCTGTTTCTTCGAGCACTAGCCTTTCTTATTTTTCCCCGTTTATTCTTGCGATGAATGCCACTGCAAGTCAAGTTGGTGTTTTGTATGCACTTACAAATCTTCTTCCAAGCATCGTTCAACTTAAAGCGCCTCCCCTTATTGAAAAATTTTCTAGGAAAAAAATTGTTACTACGATTATTTCTTTGAGATTATTTTTGTGGATTCCAATTTTTCTTTCTGCGATTTTATTTTATTTTGGAGTTCCTCACATGGTTTGGGCAACAATTTTGTTTATAGGTTTATCTTATGGAATTATGGCTATTGGTTATCCGGTTTGGTTTTCCTGGATTGGATCTCTTGTTCCTGAAGGAAAACGAGGAGATTATTTTTCTAAAAGAAATAGGGTAGTTTCTTTTGTGGGTATAATCACTCTTGTTTTTGGAGCTATCCTTTTAGATTATTTTAAAAAGCTTGGGGTTCGTCTGGGAGATCCAATTGGATTTACATTGATGGGTTTTGGAATTTTATTTCTCCTTGCAATGGTCTCTAGAATGTGGTCTTTGAAACTTTTAAGAAAACATTATGAACCTCGTTTGAAAATAAGAAAAAAGGATGGTTTTTCTTTTAAATCATTCATCAAACGAGCTCCAGAAACTCCTTTTGGAAGATTTTCGATTTTTAGAGGATTTTTTAGTATCGCTCTTGGAATCTCGAGCCCATTTTGGGCAGTTTATATCCTTAGAAATCTTGGTTTTTCTTATGTTTGGTTTATGTCTATTCTTGTCTCAGGAATTTTGTTTCAAATGATTTTCTTGCCAGTTCTTGGAAAATTTTCCGATAGATTTGGAAATGTTAAATTGATGAAACTTTGCTCAATTCTTATTTCTTTAAACCCGTTGCTTTGGTTTCTTTCTTCATTGATTTCTAGTCCATTTATGCTTAAGGCCTATTTGCTTTTTGTTCCTTCACTTATTGGGGGTTTTGGTTGGGCAGGATATAATCTTGCTACAAATAATTATGTTTATGATTCTGTTGGCCCGCGGAAAAGATGTTTTGGAACTTCATACCTTAATTTAATTGTAGGTATTGGTACTTTTATTGGTGCAGTAATTGGTTCTTTAATTGTCTTTTTTGATTTCCAGATAATAGAACCGCTATTGATGATTTTCCTTTTATCTTGGATATTCAGAACTCTTGTTGTTGTTTTTGGTCTTAAATATTTAAGAGAAGTTAGACATGTTAATAAATTTTCCTCCCAGTTTTTTATTCGGGAATTTGAACCTATGCGTGGTGCTGTTCGTGAAGTTCATCACTTAAATAATATTGTTAAAAAGGTCGAACATTATATTTAAATAGTAGTCGCGATTTGTTAGAAGATGTTTAAGAGTAAAAAATGTTCTTCGTGTAATGGAAAAATTAAAGAAAGTTTTAGTTATTGCCCTAGTTGTGGTAAATCTTTTAAATCTGGAAATAGTTCAAAAGATTTTGGAATGTTAGGAAAAACTGATTCAATGCCAAACCTTGCAGAAGAATTAAATCTCCCTTTTGGACTTGGTAAAATGGTTAATTCTTTAGTTAAGCAATTGGAAAAACAAATGGATTCTGCAGATTTGGAAAATGGTTCTGGAAATCCCAGAGGGTTTAAAATAAAAGTTTCTACCGGAACTCCCCAAACTCGCCAAGTTGTTCAAAATACTCCACAAAATTTAGAAGTTTCAAATAAAATCTCTAATAAAGAATCTGAAAGAAGAATGAATCTCGAAAAAGTTGATGCTGAATCTAAAATTCGGAGACTTGGAGATAGAATTATTTATGAGATTGAAACTTTGGGAATTAAATCTAAAGACGATGTTGTTTTGACTAAACTTGCTACGGGAATTGAAGTTAAGGCCTACTCTAAGGATAAATGTTATATCAAATTTATTCCCCTTACTCTCGAAGTTGTGGGTTATTTTGTTAAACAAAATAAAGTTTTTGTTGAATTAAAAGCTTAAGTTTTTATATTAAATAGGTTTTAATATTTTATGAGGTTTTTAAAAAATGAGGGATCGGCAAATTTTATCCCTTTAATTGGGATTGTTGGAAGTATCTCTTATTGTTCCTATCATCAAAATTTTTCTTCTTCTAAAAATCTTGAAGATTTTCCTGAAAAAATTTCATTGATTAAAGAAATTCATGAAGAACTTTTTGAAAATTATAATATCCTTCCTGAAAATCGTAGAAAATTTGATGAGGGTCTGATAGATTATCTTTCTAAAGAAATTCCAGAAAATCCTTTGGTTTTTTATATTCGTAAAGGTCATTTTTCTTCAAATATTTCTGAAAAATCTTTTGACGAATATTCTTCTTGTTTAAGAGATTATAATCCTTCATTAAAGTAATCTTATGAAAGGTTAATTTTATAAATCAAATTTATTGTTTATAGTTACCTGAGCTCGTGGCGCAGTCAGGTAGCGCATCGCTCTGATAAGGCGGGGGTCCTGGGTTCAAATCCCAGCGAGCTCATTTTAGAATTTTTTTATGCAAGGGATTAGTGTCTTGAAGTTAAAATTCTCCTAGCGACATAAGGTTTTTAAACCGATTTTCAATCAATCAAACATGGGAATTGCAAAATATTTGAGAAATGCTTGGAAGAAACCTGATATCAAAGTTCTTCGAGAGAGAATGATTAAATGGCGTAAAGGAGATTCAATTGTCAAGGTTGATAAACCCCTTCGATTAGATCGTGCTAGATCTCTTGGATACAAAGCTAAAAAAGGAATTGTAGTTGTTAGAGTTAGACTTAAACGTGGTGGACATAAAAGATCAAGACCGAATAAAGCTAGGAGAACAAAGAGACTTCACATTAGAAAAAATCTTCGAATGAATTATAAAGAAATTGCGGAAACTAGAGTTGCTAGAAAATATACTAATATGGAAGTTTTGAATTCGTATAATATTGGAAAGGATGGAATCCATTATTTTTATGAAGTTATTCTTGTTGATAGGGCAGATAATGGAATCTTGAAAGATAAAGAACTTGGACCTCTTGTAAAGGCACCTAAAAAACGAAGTCTTCGAGCAATCACTAGCACTAGTAGGAAAGCTAGAGGTTTAAGAAATTCTCCTGTTAAAGCTCCAAAAGTCCGACCAAGTTTAAGGGCTAATAGAAGAAGAGGAAATTAATTTAAAAAAATTTTATTTAAAAAAATTTGACTTATAAATTTTTATTTAGAAAATCCTTGATATCTGTTTCGGATTTTGCCCCTACAAATTCATCAATTACTTCTCCATCTTTGAAAAGTTTAACAGAGGGTATAGACATTACGCCATATTTTTGTGCTTGTTTTTGATTTTCATCTGTTAATGCTTTTGCTACGATTATTTTTCCTTCGTAATCTTTTGAAATTTTTTCTAAAACTGGTCCAAGAATTTTACAAGGTCCGCACCAATCTGCCCAAAAATCTGCAAGAACTGGAATCTCTTTTGATTTTTCTACAACTTCTTTTTCAAAATTTTCATCACTTACTTCAATTTCCATGACTTTGAAAATCTGAAGACTTATTTAAATGTTTTTAATTTTTTAATATAATTTTGCTTCAATAGATTTTTAAAGTTAAAAAATTGTAAAAAATTATGGATTATATTATTGGTTCAAAATATCTTAAAAAAAGGCAAAGAATTCTAGAGGGAATTCGTGATGGTACTTTGAAACCTTTGGAAATTGAAGCTCAGGTTAATCTTGAGTGTCTTTTGTGTGGCGAACATATAGAAGAAACTGCATTGGAAGTTAGGGAGCATTTTGAAATTGATGGAAGACCTGCCATCTCAAGATCTTTTATTGGTAATGATTGTTATCAGGATGCTAAAAATTTTCATTATGATGGAGAAAATAAAACTCCTTTAAATTAATTTGATTTCAAAAGTTCTTGTTTTTGATTTCTTTTTATGAAATGTTTTTAGGTTTGATTTCAGAAAGAATAATATTTCATTTCATCTTAAGATATGTATGAAAATAAGTATTACAAGGAGGTAAAATGGAAGTTAATAAAAAAACTTTGATTGTAGGAATCTTCGCAACTTTGATTTTAGGAGTTGTTCTCGTTGGAGCGAGCAGTTATTATAATGTTTATGAACATCATAAAAATATGATGGGCTCTGGAGATTTTGAAGCAATGCATGCAGCTATGATGATGGGCGATTTTGAAGCAGCAGAAGAATATCATGATTCCTTGGATATTGAATGCCCTATGCATAATCTGGTAAAAATTGGAGAAATTTCTTTTGAAGATTTTCAAATGATGCATCAATGGATGATTTCTGGAAATTTTCCGGAGGAAAAACCTTCAACACTTAGTGATTCTGTATGGAATTTACATAAAAGCCATCATCCCGAAATCTACAATAAATAAATTTATGGATAAATTTATTAATTCTTTTTTTGTTTTTATTATTGTGAAGTAAGATGGAAATTTCAAAAAATAGATTGCTAATTTCAATTAGCCTAATTGGATTGCTAGGAATTTTAATTACTTTGTTTTCTGTCTATCATACTAATCATCTTGGGAAAGCTTATTTTCAATTCCCCTTATTTCTTTATGGAGTGACTATAATCTCTTTAATTGTTGGAGGATTTATTGTTTATCTTTTTGAAGAAAAAATAAATAAGTTTCAGTTAATCAAATTGTTAAAAATTTTGCCAAAAGATGAAAGAAAAGTTATTGAATTGTTGATTGGGAGGGGAGAAATTGAACAAAGAAAATTAGGGACATTGACTGGATTGAACACTGTGAAAATCTCTCGAATTATTTCGCTCCTTGAACAAAGAGGCATATTGGAAAAGAAAAAACAAGGGTATACAAATCTAATTATCTCAAAACTTTGATTTTTTGTTTAATTCTAAATTTCTTAAAATATAAAAAGCCTCATTAGTAATAAATCTTATGAGATACTCTGAACTTTGTGATGTGCTTTATGCTTTGGAATCTACATCTAAGAGTCTTAAAAAGACTGAGATTCTTGGAGAATTCCTCGGAAAAATTCGGGACGAACCTGAATTTATTTATTTGTTGCAGGGAGAAGTTTTTGCCGATTATGACCCTCGAGAATCTGGAATTTCACATCAACTTGCAATTCGTGCCATTTCCCGTGCAGTAGGCGTTATGGATGAAGAAGTGATTAAAGAATTTAAAGTTCTTGGAGATTTAGGGCTTGTTGCAGAATCCATGCTTAATAAAAAGAAACAACAACAGGCACTTTTTTCTAAAGAATTGAGTGTTAGAAAAGTTATGGATAATCTTCGGAAAATTCCTTCAATTGAGGGAAAAGGGACAGTTGATTTGAAAATTGGTTTGATTGTTGAACTCTTACATTCCTCTTCAGGTAATGAGGCTAAATATATTATTAGAACAGTCCTTCATGATTTGAAAATTGGAATAGGTTCCGGAATTTTGAGAGATGCGATTGTTGTTCATTGTTTTAAGCCAAATGATTTGAAAGAGAAAAAATATTATTCTATTAAAGTTCAGGAAGCATATAATAAGGCTACAGATTTTGCGGAAGTTTTTGAAAAGGCTTGTGAGAATAAACTTGATGAGATTGTCTTGTCTCCAGGAAAACCTGTAAAAGTTATGTTATTTCCTAAGGCCCATAATGTTGAAGATGCATTTAAGATTGTTGGAAAACCTGCAGCTTTTGAATATAAATATGATGGATTTAGAGTGATGGTAAATAAAGACTCTGAAGGTCATGTTAAAATTTTTACTCGCCGATTAGAGGAAGTTACCTCTCAGTTTCCTGAAATTGTTAAATATGTGGAAAGTCACGTTACTGGGAAAAATTTTATTTTAGATGCCGAATCTGTCGGTTATGATTTTGAAACTAAAAAATATACGGATTTTCAAAAAGTTAGTCAAAGAATTCGTCGGAAATATGGGATTGAAAAGATGTCTCGGGAATTACCGATCGAGTTAGTTATTTTTGATATTATTTATTTGAATGGAAAAAGTTTAATTGAAACTCCATTTGGGGAGAGGCGTAAAATTATTGAGGAAATTGTCCGTGAAGAGCAATTTAAAATTATTCTTGCGAAACGAATAATCACTGAAGATGATGCAGAAGTTGAAAAATTTTATGAGTCGGCTCTTGAAGAGAATCAGGAAGGTTTGATGGGGAAAAATTTAGATGCCCCTTACAAACCAGGTTCACGAGTAGGTTATGCAGTTAAATTAAAACCTGAAGATAATGATTTTGATTTAGTGATTACGGGTGCTGAATGGGGAACTGGCAAGAGGGCGGGATGGTTAACAAGTTTTGATGTTTCGTGTATTTCCGATGGAGAACTTTTTGAAATAGGGAAAGTTTCTACAGGTCTTAAAGAACTTGCTCCCTCCGGCGTACCCTCTGAAAAGGGAAAATATTTGAGTTATGGAGAAATGACTGAGAAATTAAAAGGTTTAATTCTCGAGGAACACGGTAGAAAAATTCGTGTCCGTCCGGAAGTTGTGGTGACCGTTCAATATCAAAATATTCAGAAGTCTCCAACCTATTCTTCAGGTTATGCTTTACGTTTTCCGAGAATTCTTAGATTAAGAGAAGACAGAGGGGTTAGCGATATCGCGACAATAAAAGAAATTCGGCAAGAAGTTGGAGAATAATTTTAGAAATTTTTATATCAAAGCCTTTATAAATGAATTTTATTTATAAGTAATATGGTTGTTAAAAAATCTAAGAATACTTCTTTGAAAGTTCAAAATATCGTCGCTACTACTTCCCTTGAAAAAGATGTTTCACTTACAAAACTTGCACGGACTCAACCGAATACAGAATACAATCCAGATACATTTCCAGGTCTTGTTTTAAGAATTGCCGAACCTAAATCTGCAGTTCTTGTTTTTAGTTCGGGAAATTTGGTTTGCACTGGAACAAAATCTGTTGCTCAGGTTAAGGAAGTTGTTAATCAAGTTATCAAACAATTAAAAAAAATTGGAGTTACCGTTACTATAAAACCAAAAATAACTGTTCAAAATATTGTTGCATCTGGTGCGATTAATCTTGATTTAAATTTGAATACTCTTTCATTAGAATTAGAAAATACTGAATATGAACCTGAACAATTTCCAGGTCTTGTTTACAAACTTGAAGATCCTACTGCTACATTTTTGCTTTTTTCTAACGGTAAATTAGTTTGTACTGGAACTAAGAATAAAGCACAACTTGATGATTCTATTTTGCAACTTAATAAAAATGTTCGTGCTGCGTTAAAAAGAATTAAAGAACTTCAAAAAAATAAAGAATCTGATGAAGACGATTTTTAATTAATTTATAAAAAATTTAATTGATTTTGCAAACGTTTCCGTTTTTTATTTTTTCTAAAATTTTATTTATTGAATAGATAATTATAATTATTGCTAAAATTGAAATCTCTAATCCTGCAAATGGCAATATTGAAAGAGTTGCTGCACTTATTCCGAATACCGCTAATAATCCTACTCCACAAGCGGCACATCCGGGTGCTAAAACTCCAATAAAAATTCCTATTGAGGCAATAATTCCAATCTTCTTATCTTCAGATTTTATCATCCTTATTTTGTATAATATTAAACTAAATAAAATTCCTAACAATATACTAATTAAAATTAAACTTATATGAGAACTCTCTTTTACAGTATTCTCAAAACCTATTATTAAGGATGTTAAAAGATTTAAAGTTTTTAAAAATCCGGATGATGAAAACATTGAAGTCAATAATCTCCAATTTTTTATTAATGCGTTTAATGAATAAAATAAAATTGAGACTAAAACTGCAATTGAGAAATATTTTGGTTCCCTGAAAATTTTTTTGAATGTTTGTTTTTTGTTTTTTAAATCCATTTTCCCCATCCTGATTTTATAGTTCTTTAAAAAAATAAAAAAATAAAAAAATACTCGTTAGAAATTTCTAACGAGATTAATGTAATTGAATTATGCTAATTCTGCTTCGATTGCTTGTTGGAAAACGCTGAATGGTTGGGCTCCTGAAACTAGTTTTCCATTTATAATGAAACCTGGTGTTCCTGAAACTCCTACTGCCTGTCCATCTTGCATATCTTCTTGAACTTCATTTGCCATTTCTCCGGAATCCAAACAAGAATTAAACTCATCCTTATCAAGCCCTATAGTTTCTGCATATTGTTTGAATGCTGTTACTCCGCCTTCAACACCTGACTCAAAAAGTAAATCGTGCATTTCAAAGTATTTTCCTTGTTCGCCTGCACATTCAGCTGCTTCTGCTGCCTTTTGTGCGTTTTTATGGAATCCTAATGGAAAATCTCTATATACAAATTTGACTTTTCCAGTTTGAATATATTCTTTGTCAATTAATCCAAGTGTTTGAGAATAGAATCTTGTACAGAATGGACATTCGTAATCGCTCCATTCTACAATTGTGACGGGTGCATCCTTGTCTCCCTTGAATGCGTCATCATCTACCAAATCGTCCATTTTGATATCAAGAACTTTTTGTCCACCATCATTTGAACCACCCTTTACTGCGTTTCCATTTATTCCGGCTTCTGATTCTCCCCAAGGGATTAACATTCCTACAACAACTAAAAGTAAGACCAATGTAGATGCTTTCCACAAAGTGTCTTTTTTTATTTCAATAGTATCTGTCATTTTAACCTCCGATTTAGTTAATATGAATTAATCTTTAAGAGTATTTAAACCTATTTTATATTTGAATTCAGAGTTAACTTTTTAAAAAATATTATAAAGTCCTTTTGTAAATATATTTTATGGGAGCTTTTAGAAAATTTACTTCTTCATCCGGACTTGAAATTTTCGGAGGAAAGTCTGCTGAAAATAATGACGAGTTAGTTTTTTCTGCTTCTTCCGACGATTTTTTACTTCATACTTCGGAACCTGGAAGCCCTTTTGTTAATGTTGGAAATTCCCCTTCTAAAAAGGATATTTCAGAGGCTGTTGTTTTTTGTGCAAAGTATTCTCAAGATTGGCGAAATGGTAAACGAGATATTATTGTGAATAAATTTAGACGAAGTGATATGTCTAAAAGTCCTAAAATGAAACCGGGAAGTTGGAAAGTTTCTAAACAGGAAAAGATAAAGGTTAAGAAGGCAGATATTTTTAAGTTTGAAGAAGCTTTGGAGAAAATAAATGAAACAAATTAAAAGATTGCAACTTGGAAAGAAAGGGCTTACTCCGGAGTTTGTTGAACAAGTTAAAAGTATTTTTGAAAATGAAACTCTTATTAAAATTTCTATTTTGAAATCTGCATGTAGGGATAAAAGTGAGGCTAAAAAAATGGCTGAAGATTTGATTGAAATTCTTGGAGAAAAGTATGGTTACAAATTGATTGGTTATGTTTTGACAATTACTAAGTTTAGAAAAGTTCAGAGATAGATGGTTAAATTTATAAAGTGTTTTTTTGATAGTTTGTTAGGTTAAAGTTCCTGTTCGCAGGTTAACGATTTAGCATCGAGAGATGTGCCTAAATATAAAATTGTTCGTGCGATTAGAAATCGTTCGGTTGCAATTTTGAAAAACATAAAATGGCAAAAGTAATTTATGCAAAGGACCCAGTAAAATATATTCCGGCCTTAGCTGAAGCTTTGAAGCAATTTTCTGAATTTGAATCTCCAGAATGGGCATTTTATGTTAAGACTGGTTCTTCGAGAGAAAGACCACCTGCTGATGAAGATTTTTGGTATATTCGTTCTGCATCCATATTAAGACACCTCTATTTGAGAGGAGTTGTTGGTGTCGGTAAATTGAGGAATAGATATGGCTCTAGAAAAGATAGAGGCGGAAAACCAGATATATTTAGAAAAGCTGGTGGAAAAATTATTAGAGTTATTTTACAACAAGCAGAAGAAGCTGGACTTGTTGAAAAAGTTACACGTTTACAACATGGAAGAAGATTAACTGAGAAAGGCAGGGAATTTTTAGATTCTATCCAGGTTGAAGAAGGTAAGGCATTTGTTTTTGAAGATTTGAAAGCTAAACCTGTCGAAGTTGAGGATATCCAAGAAGTTGGTGAGGATTCTTTTGTTGAAGATGTTCAGGCGAATGTAGAAGATGTTCAGGCGAATGTAGAAGATGTTCAGGAAGATGTTGAAGAGGAAAATGTGGAGGATAAAAAATAATGGTAAGTCGTAAGGCAAAAATGGCCAGTAGTAAAAAGAGGCATTTAGATAGGGCTAAAAGACAAACTAAGTGGGCTCCTTTTTGGACAGTTTTGAAAAAATATGGAAAGGGAAAGAAAATCCATCCTTCAAAGATTACTCATGTTAAGAGGAGTTGGTCTAGAAGTAAGTTAAAAATTAAACCTAGAAAAATGAGGAAGGCAAATTTAGGATAATGGTTGATAAAACTGAAACAAAAAAAGTTGAAAGCGAATTAAATGAATCTAAGAAGTTAGATGATTTTAAAAATAGTGATGAGAATATGGAAGCTGTTGCTAAAGATGGTGGGAAAATTGTTGAAAGTAAAACTGATAAGAAAGTTGAAGATGTTAAGGTTGATAAGAAAGAAGACAAAAATAAAGATAAGAAAGCGGATAAGAAATCTGAAGTGCACCCAACAGGTGTACCTCTAGGGGTCGCTTCTTCTGGCAAAAAAGCTCTTGACGGGGCAAGGCCTATTGAATTAGAAAGAGAATATGTTATTCCATTGAAACGAAGTGTTTTGAAAGCTCCTCAATATCGTAGGGCAAAGAAAGCGATTAAGACTATCCGAGAATTTCTTGCTAAGCATATGAGGGTTGAAGATAGAGATTTGAGAAAGATTAAAATTGATAGATACTTGAATAATGAAGTTTGGTTTAGGGGAATTAAAAAACCTGCGAATAAGATAAAGGTTAGGGCGGTTAAGAAGGGAGGAATTGTTTATGTTGAACTTGCCGAAATTCCGGAAGCTGTTAAATTTGTAATGGCCCGTGATAAAAGAAAACTTGAAGCATTGGAAGATGCTAAAAAAAGTAAAGCACCTAAAACTGAGGAGAAACCTGTGGATAAGGATAATGACGGTGTTGCTGATACAGTTTCTGAAAAAGAGAATAAAAAGGCGGGTGCTGAAAAGGAAGCGAAGACTCAGAAGGCAGCGGTAAAAACTGAGAAGCATACTACTAAAGGTGCTCATGCGAAGAAGACGATGCCTGTTCGAAAAACGCTTAAATAATTCTAATCTACGATATCTTTAAATAGATATTTTTTCTATAGTTTTTATGAAAAAGAGTTTTGGTTTGGCGAGAGTGTTTTTTATTGGGGTTTTAGCTGTTGGTTTGTTTGGTCTTTTGAGTTTTGCTTTTGCTGGGACTGTTGGAGTTAATCCTGGGCACCCGGGAAGTGAGATTTGTGATGGGTTTTTTTGTGTTGCTGATGATGGTAATGTTGGAATTGGAACTCCCTTCCCAGATACACTTTTAACACTTGCTATTAATTCCTATACAAATTCAGATGATTTTATCAGATTAATTGGAGCTGCATCTCAAACAAATCTTTTTTTTACTAAAGAAAACTATGGTTCTCAAGATGGTTCATGGGTTATTCGAACAGATGAAGATGCTCTTAATGATAATGGGCTTCCACTTAAAATCGGGACCACATCATGGGGCCCCCCTAAGAGACTTGATTTGGAACTTAGTAATGATTTGATTTTTAGGGATGGAACTCGGCAGAGTACTTCTGCACCAGGGAATTGTAATGTTGTGATTGGTGCTTGGACTGCTAGCTCTATAACTACGGGAACATGTAGTATTGGAACTCGGACCGGAGGGGGATGTGAGAGAGAAGTTAATGCATGGGGTACCTCTAGCTATCCTAGTGGGAACAATGGATGGACTTGTGGCGGCGGATATGCAAATAATAAAGTTAGGTCATATGTAGTTTGCTGTTCCTAAAGATTTTACCAAACGCTTAAATAATTCTAATCTACGATATCTTTAAATAGATATTTTTTCTATAGTTTTTATGAAAAAGAGTTTTGGTTTGGCGAGAGTGTTTTTTATTGGGGTTTTAGCTGTTGGTTTGTTTGGTCTTTTGAGTTTTGCTTTTGCTGGGACTGTTGGAGTTAATCCTGGGCACCCGGGAAGTGAGATTTGTGATGGGTTTTTTTGTGTTGCTCAGGCTAGTGGTATTCCTTTGATTGGGATTGGTACTACAACCCCCTCTGCAAGTTTACATGTTAATGTTTCTGGACAAGGAAGTCTACTTCGGCTAGAAAGAGCAGATTCCACTTCTGGAGGGTATCTTAACTTTGGCAAGGGGGTTGCTGGAGGTTTTGTTATTAATACAGGTGAATCTTCTAGCCAAATAGTATTTGGTGCTCCCTCCCAGTTAATGGACTTAATTCTTTATGGAGATTTAACATTTAGTGATGGAACTGAACAGACTACTGCTGCTCCAGGGAATTGTGTTACTATCACTCAAAAGAAAATCGGAGGGTCTGGTGCCCCCCAATCTGTTACTGCAACTTGTTCAAGTGGAAGCACATTAACCGGGGGAGGATGTAAAAGAACTCCATGGGCCACAGGGAGTAGTTATCCTACTAATGTTAATACTTTTGGTGGGATTGATGATAGTTGGATTTGTGCAGGTGGAAATTCCTGGGTGAACCTTACAGCATACGCAATTTGTTGTTCCCCTTAACCATTTTACCAAAGATTAAAAAGGGGTTTGTTCAAATTATTTTATGGAAGGATTTGAAAAATTGTTGAATTTTGGTTTGATAAATATTAATAAACCGTCTGGACCTACATCATATAATGTTTCTGAATTTGTCCGTAGGGAACTTGAACTTGTCAAAACTTCCCACATGGGAACTCTTGACCCCCGCGTTACTGGTGTTTTGCCAATTACCTTAGGACGTGCTTGCAAACTTGCAGATTATTTTATTAAACATGATAAAAGTTATGTCGGAATTTTGCACACCCACAATGAACAAAGTTTGGATAAATTGCAAAAACTTATTGATAAAAATTTTCTTGGAAAGATAAAACAAACCCCTCCTAGCCGTTCTGCAGTTAAACGAGCTGAAAGAATGAGGGAAGTTTATTCATTTAAATTTTTAGAATCTTCCAACGATAAAAGGGAATTTTTATTTTCCTGCAAGGTGGAGGGAGGAACTTATATTCGTAAACTTTGTTCTGATTTGGGAGAAATGATTGGAGGTGCCCATATGGCTGAACTTCGAAGAACCAAAGCAGGAATTTTTAATGAAGAAAAAATTTATAATTTGGATGAGTTTGAAGAAGCTGTTAGAGGATATAAATCCGGAAATTTTAAAATGTTAAAGGAAATTATTGTTCCTGCAGAGATTGCGATTAGGAAGGTTTTGAAATCTTTAAAGGTTGAAAAAAGGGCTGTGAAATCGTTACATAATGGTAAGCCACTGTTTCTTAGAGATGTTGTTGGGGAAGTTCCTAAATTTTCTGAAGGTGAAAGATTTTCGGCATTTTGTGGAGATAAATTTATTGGAATCTATAGAAAAACCGGCGAGGATTTAATTTTTGGACGTGCAGAGTTCGTATATAATTAATATATGTTTTCAAAGATAGATTTATTTTTAAGTAGAACTTTCCTTAATATCTTATGGTTGAAGAGGGACAGGAAAATGAAGAAAAAGAGTTAAATTCTAATCAGGATGATTTGTTGAGTGAAGCAAAAGAGTTTTTTGAAATTAACCGTAATGAAATTGGAAAGGTTGCTAAACGTGGAGAAAAAGTCATTAGTATAGATTTTGAAGATTTTTCTGGGCATTCTCCAGAACTTGCAGAACATTTAATTGAAAAACCTGAGGAAACTGTTCAATTGTTAGAAATTGCTCTTGAAGAACTTGAATGGGCACCTAACAATTCTCGTGCAAGATTTACAAGCGTTACTCCTACTCAAGAACTTTTTATTCGAGATATTCGTGCAAAACATTTATCTCATTTTATTGGTCTTGAAGGAATTGTTCGTCAAGCTTCTGAAGTTCGTCCCCAAGTTACAAATGCAAAATTTGAATGCCCTTCTTGTGGCACTATTATTTCTGTTTTGCAAATTGATAAAAAATTTAAAGAACCATCGCGATGTTCTTGCGGTCGACGAGGAGGTTTTAAGGAGATTTCTAAGGATATGGTTGATGCACAGGTTTTAACTATTGAAGAAGTTTCAGATAATCTTCGTGGAGGAGAACAACCTAAAAGAATGACTATTTTTCTTAAAGAAGATTTGGTTGATCCGAGTATGGAATTTAGAACCACTCCTGGAAGCCGGGTTAAAATTCTTGGAGTTTTGAAGGAAATTGCACTCTCTTCTTCTTCTGGAGCTATTCTTACTCGTTTTGATTTGGCTGTTGAAGCGAATAATATTATTCCTATGGAAGAAAATTATGAGGATATTCAAATTGATGAGGAAGAGGAAAGAGTTATTCGTGAATTAGCTGCTGATCCCGAATTACTAAAAAAAGTTGTTAAAAGTATTGCTCCTTCAATTTGGGGACATGAAAATGTTAAATTAGCTCTTGCTTTGCAATTATTTGGGGGAGTTAAAAAGACTAGAAGTGATGGAACTGCGATGAGGGGTGATGTCCATGTTTTACTTGTTGGAGATCCGGGAGTTGCTAAATCGGTTATGCTTAGTTTCATTTCTAGTGTTGCTCCGAAAGCACGTTATGTTTCTGGAAAATCTTCTACAGGAGCAGGACTTACAGCAACAGTGGTTAAAGATGAATTTTTGAAAGGTTGGTCTTTGGAAGCTGGTGCGATGGTTCTTGCGAATAAAGGAATTGTTTGTATTGATGAATTTGATAAAATGGATGAAGAAGATAGAAGTACAATGCATGAAGCAATGGAACAACAAACTGTTACGATTTCTAAAGCAACTGTTCAGGCTACTTTACGTTCTCAAACCTCTGTTTTAGCTGCTGCAAATCCTAAATTTGGTAGATTTGACCCCACGCAATCCATCCCCAAACAAGTTAATTTAGTTCCAAGTCTTCTTTCCCGTTTTGATGCAATTTTTATTATGAGGGATATTCCAAGTAAAAAACGAGATGATTCTATTGCGATGCATGTTTTAGCAGAACATAAACAAAGCGTGACACACGATATTATTGAAAAGGATCTTTTGAGAAAATACATCTCTTATTCAAAACAAAAGTATGATCCTCTTTTGACTGACGAAGCAATTGAAGAATTGAGAAGTTTTTATGTTGGTTTGAGAAATCAGCCACAACTTGGAGATAGCCCTAATAAGCCAATTCCCATCGGTGCTAGACAATTGGAAGCCCTAGTTCGTTTATCTGAAGCACATGCTAGAATGAAGTTAAAGAAAAAGGTCGATAAAGAAGATGCAAAAGTTGCAATTGATTTGGTCAAGGGATATCTTTTGCAAGTCGGTTATGATGAAGAAACCAAAACTATTGATATTGATAAAATTTCGGGTAATCCTGCTTCTCAAAGAAATAAAATCGGTGTCGTTCGTGAAACAATTGAGGGTTTGGAAAACCGGCTTGGGAAATTAATTCCGTTGGAAGAACTTTCAAAAGCCCTTAAAGGTAAAATGGAAGAAGAAGATATTGATGAGTCTGTTGGAAAATTATTGAAATCTGGAGATTTATTTCGTCCTAAAAGAGGATATATTCAACGGATGTGAATAAAAGATATTTAATCAATACTCTATCTCAATAATTCTTATAAAGGCCTTATCTTTTTTTAATTAATGGAGGAAACAGAAATTAGGAAGAGGAATGTTGCGTATAAACTTCGTATTGGAGATATCCTTAATGGAAAACCATTTATTGGTGATGAAGGTAAATTTTTGTTTTTGGAACTTGGTGAAAAAAAGGTTGTGAGGATTAATATTCTTGCTAATTGTGTTGATAAATTTGTTCAGGAAGGTGAAAAAAAGTACGCTACATTAACTGTAGATGATTCTTCTGGACAAATTCGTCTAAAAGCTTTTGGAGACGATATTGGAATTCTGACAAATATTGTTCAGGGGGATACTCTTCAAATTGTTGGAAATGTTCGTGAATGGAATGGAGACCTTTATGTAATTCCAGAGATTGTTAAAAAGGTTGACCCCCGTTGGTTACTTGTTAGGAAATTAGAAGTTCAAAATCTTCGGAAAAATCTTCCCCAAGATGAGGGTTCAGTTTTAAAAGATTCAATTATGCAGAAAATAAAAGATGCAGAGGTTGATGGGGGTATTGATGTTGATAAAATTATTATGGATACTGAAGCAAGTCCGGATTTAATTAATACTGAGATAAAAAAATTGTTGGAAGAAGGATTGATTTATGAACCTCGTCCCGGACGATTAAGATATTTGGGTTGAGTTTGATTTTTTTGGGAGATTCATAATTCCTCAATCTCTAAATCTATATCGTCTCCAACCATTGAATCTGTTTGGATCCTTATTTTTCTTTGTTTCTCTTTTTTCTCTTTTTTCTTTTTCATATCCACTAAATCTCTCAAAGTTAAATCTTCTAATGAATCTTTTGAAGAAAAGTCTACTCCCTCTACGGTAATCCTTTCTTTTATTTTACTTTCTTCTTTTTGTGGAAAATTCATCTTTTCTTTAACTGATGCTAAAATTTCTTTTTCTTCATCGATAGTTCTTTTGAAATGAATTTTATTTTTATGATTTTTTAAAAGTTTTATTCCAAAAAATGCCTCGAATTTTATGAATATTTCCTCAAAATTTTCAGGGATTTTTCCTTTTTCTATATCTTCAATTATTTTTGAATCTATTTTTATTTTTTCAGATAACTGATTTACACTCCATTTTTTTCTTCTTCTTGCCATATTTATAGTCCAATAATAATCATCTAGAACATCTTCATTCATTTCTTTTTTTTCTGGCATCTTTAATCTTGAAAGATTTTTTTGAACGATTGTTTGTTCTCCGCTTATCTCGCTAACATCCTTCATCCCAGACATCCTCTCCATTCTTTCTCTCACAGAATACCTTTCATTTCCTTTTTCTAATTGTTCTTTTGATGGTTTTCTAATAATCGGGATACCCTCTTCCTCAGAACAAAGCGAACAAATATTCACCATCCCTGCATTAAGAATTCCTTCAAATAATTTTATTTCATTACTTTCTTTTTTACATATAGTGCATCTCATATAAATTCTGGGAAAAGGTTATTTTTAAAGAATATTGTGTTCTGATGCATATGTTAATTAAGTAAATCTTTGATTGTTTGTTTGTCTTGAAGTGTATAAATTATTTTGTCATTGTTGATGATTATTGCTGGAAGTTTTTCCACTTTATACTCTTCGACTAAGAGATTTAATGAAGTTATGTTTTGGTCTCCGGCTATCGGAATTAATAAAATATTCTTATCTTCTTTTTTTGTTTCTAATAAAATTTTTGACCAAACATTTTGTTTTGCCTTTTTTTCTATTTCCTCACTTTCGTATTCGTAAAGATAGATTATTAAATCATAATTTTTACACCTTTCTAAAGAATTTTGATTTCCAATCCATAATAAAGTCCTAAGTAAATCGTATTTTTTATGAAGTAATTTCATTCCCTCAGTTAATTTTCCTGATGATTCGTATTGTTCAAGTAATTTTGCTTCTTTATAAATCCTATTTGCAAATCCAATATTGTTTTCTTTTAATGAATCACAATCTAAACTTGATTGTTCTGAGAGTCTAGACATTGCGTTTGCATCAACAAGACTTATCTCTGACTTTGCGTAAAATTCATTTATTTCATTTGAGTTTCCGACTTCGATTAGCATCCCTATGAAAAGTCCAATTAGAAATATTGCCACTGTGATCATTAGGGCTTCCCAAAACACGTTTTTTTTATTCTTTAACATTTTACCAAGTATTTTTTCCCTTTATGAATTTATAAAATGCCCATACCAGCAAGGGAGGATACATTAAGAGGTAGAAAATTGAGTATATAAAGATGTCTTTAAGGGGATGTTTGGGAAAGTCTTTTTCTCTAGAATATGCAATTGCCGTTAAGGTGTATGCCAACCCCAAGATAAATAATAACATCCCCAATAAAAATAATATGCTTGGATTTAAATTGAAATCTTCAACTGTCATTAATGCAACTTTTGCTGCAATAGAATATTTCGCTACTAAAAATTTTGTTAAAATGTATTGGAATAATCTGTATGCTAGGAAAAAAAGACCTGTTAATCCGAGTATCCATGAAAATGTGAAAAATGGCATTATGAAAACTCCGAGCATCCCACATTGTAGGAATTTTTTTCTATATTTTGCGATTGTTTGAAGTCCGCCTACATTCCATCTTATCCTCTGATTAAACCATGACTTTATATCTTCAGGTACGACAGTGTAAGCTTTTGCAGGAATTGACATTTTTACATCCCATCCTTTTGAAACAAAATGCCAAGTTATTTCAATATCTTCAGTCAAGTTATCTTCGTCAAAACCGCTTACTTCGTCAAATGCTTTTTTTCTGTAAATACTCAATGGACCATTAGTTACATAAATTGAATCTAGAAATCCTAATAATTTTCTTGTGAATGCAATGATTTTATATTCTATTGCTTGAAATTTTGAAATCATAGTTTCCCTATTTGAAACTAAAACTCTTGAAGTTACTGCCCCGGTTTTTTTATCATTGAAAAACCCTACCATTTTTTCAATAGCACCTTTTCTTGGAAATGAATCTGCATCGCTGAAACCAATTAGTTCTGTTTTTACAAATTTTGCACCATAGTTTTTTGCACCTGCTGCATTCCCCGTATTTTTTGGAGTTTTGACAGCCATAACTTTGGAGTATTTTTTTTCATATTCTTTAATTATCTTATAGGAATTGTCATTGCTACAATCGTCAACAATAATTAATTTTTTTAATCCTTCATAATTTGATTTGAGAATTGATTCTATTGTTTTTCCAATGCTTTTTTCTTCATTGAAACATGGAATTACTATACTTAATGAGTAATTCTTTTCTGGCTTTATTGTTTCATAAATTTGTTTCCTATTTTGTGTGTATGTCAAAATATAAATAAATAAAAAATAAAACGCTATGAATGTATAAATCAGATACACAATTGTTAAGAATTCCATTACTCTTTTTCCCCTTCTTTTTCTTCGGCAGGTGAAACGTTGAAATATTCGTAAAATTCTTCGGAGAGTGAAAGATGGAATGTTCTTCCTTTTTTCTTTGCCAATACTAATCCAAGTTCCCTGAATTTCTTTATATGGTCATAAGATTTATTTCCCCGGATATTTATTACTACAGACTGTTTTATTGGTTGTTTGTAGGCGATAATTGCTAATGTTTCTCTTTCTGCTTTTGTAAATTCCACATTTCCTGTCGCTAATCTATTAATTAAATAATGGTATTTTTCTACTACATCCATTTTCCACGAATTATTTCTTTGAACTAATCTTAAAACTCCTGTAGAATATTTCTTTTCTAATTTTGAAAGTATTTCTTTTATCATTAACGGATTTATATCTGTAATCAGTATTAAATCTTGCAATGTTAGAAATTTTCCTGCAATGAATAAAGATGCTTCAACTTTCTCTTCAGAAATTTTTTCATTATTTTCGAATTCGTTTTCTATTTCTTCTGCTGTGGATTCTGTAATAATTGGAATTATTTGTAAATCTTTTTCTTCTTCCATTAGAAATATAAGAGTTTTTGAGTTTTAAAAGATTAGGATTAAGATTTTTTAATTAATCGTGAATCTCGAATCTTAATAATCCTCCGGCCCCTCCGAGATTATCGAATTGGACTCCCTGTGCTGTTTCTTTTGTTACAATGTGAATTTCTGTTGAAGAATCTTTTGCCAATTTTTCTAATTTTTTTACCTTTTCTCTTGAAAGTGATTTTGAGAGAATTAATTTTTCAACTGCCCCCCTTTCTAATCTGTCTTTAATTTCTGCCTCCCCATAAGAAACTTTGTTTGGTTCTTTTGCTAACATTTCAAAAAACTTATCTAATATTCTTTTTTGTTTTGTAATTTCTTGTTCTGCTAAAAGATCTTGTGAACGTTCAACTAATTCCTGCAATCCATGCATTCCAGTCCCTCCCAAATCTTTTACCCCGATAACTTTTTCTTTTAATGCAGTTACTAGTTGTCCTTGTTCTAAAAATTCGTCTTTCGTAGGGATTGGTCCTCCGACGAGTACCCCTTTTAATTTTTTATTATCCCAAAAATGTTTTTTCATGCTCTCTGCAACCCTCTTGAAAAATTCTTTAGCCATACTCTCCCTGATTCTTGCAAATCTTTGTGCTGATTGCCCTCCAGCCCTAGTTTTTCCTGGAATTCCAGAAGTTAAATGTTGTAAAATCTTTATGTGTTTTCCATCTAATACCCCTATTGTTGCCTCATTTCTTTCGATGATTAATAATCCATAGACCTCGTCGGTATCTAACATTGCTAATAGGGGATCTATAACAAATGTTTGATCACAACGATAAATTTTTACTTTTAGTTTTTTTGGAGGTTCTATCGCCCAAATTTCTAAATTTTCTTGTCCTTCTTTTTTTGAAACATTTCCTGAAAAAATTGCTAACCCGTTTTTAGGAGTCTTCCCAATTTCTTTTAGTTTTCTTATTGCCCTTTCCAATGCATTAATCACATTTTTTCTGGTTGCAGTAGATTTTATATTTGTTGCAGTTCCCTTTTCGTTTTCTAATTGTCTTGTTGTTTGAGTTAGTGTTGCTCCTGCTGGAATTAAAACTGTGATTAGTTCTGTGTGTCTTCCGCGATAAGACTCTAATTCTTCCAAAGTGCATTCTAATTCAAATTTTTCTTTTTCATCCATTTTAAATTAAATTATGGCAAACTAATAAATCTTCCTTAAAATCTTCTAATTCTTTTGGGATTTTTATTTTTTCTATTTTATTTCTTAGTGAAATTCCTTTTTCTTTTTTTTCTTTCCAAACTCTTTTATTAAATTCCATTATCTTTTCCATTTTTTTTTCGTCTTCTCCAAATTCTTTATTTTTTGTTTTTGGCCATTCTGCATCCAATAAATTTATCCCCTTTTCATTTGCAATTAAAGAAGTTATTTGCGGAATTACAGGGTATATTAAAATTAGAAATCTCTCTAGTAAAAAATGTAATGTATACTTTGCTGAAAGTGATTCTTCTTCCGTGAATTTTTTTTCTTCGTTATAGGTCCTATTTTTTATTAACTCTATATAATTTGATGCGAAAATTTCCCATAAGAAATTTCTTAAATCTTGAGAAGGTTTGTTGAAATCATATTTTCCATAATATTCATCACATTTCGATGTTAATCCTTCTACAAAATTAATAAATAAATTATCTAATTTTGTTAATTTTGGTTTTTTGGATGGTTTTTCAAACATCATTACAAATTTAGAAACATTTAGTAATTTATTTAATGTTTTTTTCTCCGCCCTTATTTTTTCTTTTGAACATGTTAAATCGCCTTTAGATAAATCGCCTTCGGTTGCTATCCACATTCTAAGTGCTTCTGCCCCCGATTCTTTTAAAATTTCTTGCGGGTCTATTATGTTTCCCACTGATTTTGCCATTTTTCTTCCAGAACTATCCAAGATGTGTTGGTGAATCCAAACATCTCTGAAGCATGCTTTTTTTGTTTCTAAAATTCCCCTAAGAATTGTATAATAAAGCCAAGTTCTTACAATCTCTTTTCCCTGAGGTCTTAAACTTACTGGATAAGCTTTTTTGAAAAATTCTTCATCAGTTTTATATTTTATCATATTTAATTCTGAAATTGAAGAATCAAACCAAGTATCTAAAACTCTTTCTTCTCCAACCCATTTATTTTTTTTGAAATCTCTTACTTTTCCTTTTGTTTTTCTAGTCTTTGAGTCGATTACTTCTGAATCTTCAGGAGGAGAATTTTCCCAAGGTTCTACATAAATTCCTTTTGGAGCTAATGCAATTAAATCTCCAGAATACCATAATGGAATTGGAGTTGCATAATATCTTCTTCTTGAAATCGGCCAATCAATTGAAATGGAATCTATCCAAGAATCTAAAATTTTCCTCGAATTTTTTGGAAAGAAATTTATTTTTTCTATTTCTTTTTTTATTTTATCTTTTTTATCTAATTGTTTTAAGTAAAATTCTGGCATTTCAATAAATTCTACTTCAGTCTTTGACCTTTCAGAGATTGGTGTTTTATGAATTATAGTTTCTTGTTTTTCTAAAATTCCTTTTTCCCTTATTAATTGAATTATTTTTTCTCTTGCTTCCTTGACTTTCAACCCTTCTAAAATTCCTGCATTCCCATTCATTCTCCCATCCTGATTTATTGCGATTACAGGTTTTATTTTTAATTCTCTAAAAAATTGGATGTCAGATAAATCTCCTGCAGAACACATCATTGCAATCCCTGTTCCCTTTTCTATTTGTGCTAACGGGTGTGAAATTATTTTTACTTCTTTTTCAAATATTGGGGTGATTGCTGTTTTTCCTTCTAATTTTTTGTATCTTTCATCTTTTGGATTAAAAATAACTTTCCCACAAGTAGCAATTAGCTCTGGACGAGTAGTTCCTATAATAATTTCCTCCCCTGTTTCTTTAACTTTCCACTTAATATTATTAAATGTGGATTCTTTTTCTTCGTATTCTATCTCTGAATCTGCGATAGTTGTTCTTAATTTTGTATCCCAATTATTTATTCTTGAATCTTCGTAAATTAATCCTTTTTTGAAAAGTTCTGAGAATGTTTCTTGAGTTGTTTTTCTGTATTCTGGAGAATCAGTATTGTAAATCGCCCCAATTTCATCTCCTTGTTTATAAGATGAAAACGAAATTCCCAATTTTACGAAAGAATCTATTGATTCTGTTGAAGCTTCTCCTAATAATTCCTTGCATAATTCTGTGAATTTTTTTCTCCCTACCTTGAATGGAGAAACTTTGAATTTTTTTTCTGTCGCCATTTCTATTGGAATTCCGTTTCTGTCTAACCCTAAGGGAAATAAAACTTCTTCGCCCTTCATTCTTTTGTATCTTGCGAAAAAATCCATGAACGAATAAGTTGCCGCGTGCCCCATATGAATTGGAGAATTAATGTATGGAGGAGGTGTATCTATTGAATAAATTTTCTTTTTTGTTTCTTTGTTAAATTTAAAATGTTCTGAGTACTTCCATTTAGAAGTTATTTCTTTCTCTATCTCAATATTCCAGTTTTTTATTTCCGATAATCTCATTATAATCAAAACGACAAGTTATTTAAAAAAGTGTTGATTGAAATTTTATGGAAAAAAAACTGAAAATTTTGGCTGCTGGAGATTTGCATGGAGATGTTGGGCTTTCGAAGAAATTATCTAATAAAGCTAAAAAAGAAAAGGTGGATTTAGTTGTTCTTTCTGGAGATATTAATGGTTCTGAAGATATTGGAAGTAAAATGCTTAGACCATTTTCTGAAGCTAATCAACGAGTTCTTTTTATTCCAGGAAATTGGGAATCTGAGAAAGAACATGAAGCGATGAAAAAATTTGGAAAAAGTATTCATAATTATTATGTGAATTATGGAGATGTTGGAATTGTTGGAATTGGAAGCGAGGATTGGCATTTAGAATTGGATAAAGAAGATTTTAAAATGATTAAAGAAAATTTTGATAGAATGAAATCTAAAAAAAGAATCTTGGTTTCTCACCTTCATGCTGAAGGAACTGGAGCTGAATTCTCCGGGATTCCAGGGGATAAAATTCTTAGAAAAGCTGTTGAAAAATTTAAACCTGATTTGTTGATTTCTTCACACATCCATGAAGCTGAGGGAATTGAAGATAAAATTGGGAAAACAAAAGTTGTTCAAGTTGGAAAAACTGGAAAAATTTTAGAAATTTAGTTTTTTAGGATAAAATAACTCTGGGATTGGATAATTTTTATTTTTTAGATTCAATTAAGAAAATTTATAAATTTAATTGGCAACGTTATTTTGGAGGTACAAAATGAAAGGTATGCCAAAGGACGAAACAATTCAAAAATGGATTGAATCTTCTAAATCTAAAAAAATATTTGAAAAAGAAATGCTTAAACGGTTAAATTCTGTTGAAAGGGAATATAAAACTAAAAAGAAAAAACTACAATATATTTTGGAAAGATTGAGAAGTTTATAGTATTCTAAAATTTTAACTATCTATTTAATTTAATTTTATTCAAGAAATAATAATCCGTACATAATTATTATTCCTGTAATAAATGCGAGATTTTGTATAATTAAACTTTTTAATCCGTGTTTTTTTCTTAATAATTCAGGAATTAGATTAGAGCTAGCTATATAAATAAATGCTCCCCCTGCAAAGGGTAGGATTGCAGTTACAAATAATTCTGATTTCGTTCCAAAAATTAAACCTATTATTGCCCCTACAATTGCAATGGTGGCAGAGAAAAAGTTCAATAATAATGCTTTTGATTTTGATAAACCTGAATATAATAATACCCCAAAATCTGCAATTTCTTGCGGAGTTTCGTGTATTATCACAGCTATTGTTGTGGCTATTCCTGTTGGAATACTAACTAAATAACTTCCTGCAATGATTAATCCATCTAGAAAATTATGAAATCCGTCTCCCAAAAGATTTAGATGGGCCATACTCGGATTTTTTTCTTTTATAGTATGGATCCGTGAGGATTCTATATGAGAATGTTTCCAATGAATTAATTTGTCTAAGATAAAAAAAACAATAATTCCTGCCAATATTAAAATTGAAATAGAAACACTGAAAGAACCGGATTCTTCTACTGCTTCGGGAATTAAATGTAAAAATGCCCCTCCCAATAATGTTCCTGCAGAAATGCTTACCAATATGTGAAGTAAACTTTCTATTTTTTTCTTTCTAAAGAATAAAGTTATAACCCCTACTAAGGATATCATTGAAACAATGATGACGCTGATAATTGTATAAACTGCAATATTAACCATGAAATTGATAGATTAGAAATATTTATAAATGTTATTGATTCTCATTATCAATAAGAATGGTCTCTCGAAAAACAAACCAAAAAAAGTTGATTGAAGAAGAAATAAACTACCTTAGTTCTTTTTTTGATGCAGAGAAATTATACAAAAAAGTATCTAAAAAGGATAAAAATATTGGGATTGCAACAGTTTATCGTTTTTTAAAAAATCTCCTAAAAGAAGGAAAAATTCATTCTTATGTTTGTAATAGAAAAACAATTTATTCTTCAAATATAAAAAGCCATTGCCATTTTATTTGTGAAGATTGTGGAAATATTAAACATATCGATTTGAAAAAATTAGATTTCTTACAAAAAGAAGTAAAAGGAGATATTTGTCATTTTCAACTTGATATTACTGGAAAATGTGAAAAATGTCAAACTAAGTAAAATTAGGCTGGAAAGAAAAGAAAAAGTGAAAATTTGATTGTGTATAACGTTAGGGTTTAAAGACTTTCAATTTATTGAAAGCACGAGTGGATTGGAGACGAAGTCGCAGTGACCTCGTGAGTTTTTTCTGAAATAAAAATTTCCCTGAAAGGCGGAGCGTAATGCAATGGATAGGAGTTTAAATCCCTGTTATGTCTATCGGAGTTTACGGAGACCAAGAGATAGTTGCAAACGGTTTTTGTGGAACGAAGTGGAACAAAAAATCTCGCAGAGTTGATTTTGAGTTTTATTGTTTTTGGGCACGCGCGCTTTTTTGTTTCTTTTTTTCTAAAAAAGAAGTTGAAATAATCTTGGAGTGGCAGGCTCGCTTTTGCTTCTTTTTCTAAAAGAAGAATTTATAAATAATTATAAATTTAAAATATCATGAAAAAAATAAAAGAAACAAAAGTTAATATAGGTACAAAAGAAGTAATTGTTGGCATATATGGGTTGGACAATTCGGATGAATTAAAAGATTTATCAAGAGTATATGTTGTTGCAGTTGATGCGGATAACAATGTTCCTTTAATATATAATTCTAAAAGAGATATTTGGGGTTTTCCAGGAGGTCATGTTGAAGAGGGAGAATCTATCGATAAGGCTGCTCTAAGAGAAAGCATTGAAGAAATTAAAAAAACAATTACTAAATGTGCGTATAAATTTATGTTAATCAATAAAATTGATAATGAAAAAGAAGAAAAACAGATTATTTGTTTTGCTCGTGTTGGAGAAGATAGTACAGATTTTAAAGATGAAAATGAGTCTGTCAAACAAGTAATATATACTCCCATTAGTGAAATTATTTCAAAAATTGGCAATGAAGAGCTATGGAATGTTATTATTGAAAGTTTAAATGAATGGGTTGATTACCAATACAAAAAAGCCATTAAGACTTGTTGATGAAATCGTAATAAATTTAGAACAAAATCCATGATTTTGTGAAGCTATCTGTTTTTCTGAAAGAAAAACCTGCGAGTCTGACTTTTGGGGGAAGATTATTTCTATTAAATTTCAAAACTGAAAGTTTTGACTATCTGTCTCGAAGAGACTAAGCGCGTGCCCTTCTTTAAAACTCAAACTCAATTAGACATAACATCGGGGATAAGGAAAGTTCTTCTGACCTCGAGACTGGAGCGGAACCTCACAGGCTCGAGCTGGAAGAAGAATTTGGGTGGAGAAGTCAGCAGGACTTCGGAACTCTTTATCCCCTGTTCAACTCTCCCGAAAACTTGCAGGGATTGATTTTTAATGCAATGTTCCGAAGGAAAAAATCAAAGTCGTGAGCCATATTAATTTAAAGAGGACACTTTAGGACGGTGGGTTCCGTTCGTAAAATCCAATAAATAAGAGATGTGTGCTTTCCTTTTTGTCTCTTTTTTCCAAAAAGAAAATTAAATTTTTGGGGTGGAGAGACTCGCTTTTGCTTCTTTTTCTAAAAGAAGAAATTTTGTTCAGGATAAGTTTATAAAATATAATTCTTTAACAAAATTAAGAAAAATGGTAAGTAAAGTTAAGAAAAATTGGTTTAACAAACATCCGATTTGGACAGGAATTCTTATTGTTTGTGGAATATTCTTTTTTGTTTTTCTTATGGGAGCAAATTATGTAAATCAAGAAATAAATACTAATTCTCAAAATGTTCAAGAAAAATCAGCAAATCCAATAGAAAATGCTGTATTAAAAACTCAGGTTGCAGACTATTGGAGTAAAACGCACGAAGGAGAAGACATAAACTTGCAAACATTTTCTAAGGAACAAGCCGAAGCAGTAAATCAAGATGAAGAAGCCAGAGATTCTATCAAAGAAAAGTGCGGTATTTATCTTCCAAATAAAAGTACCACAATGTTCATAGGAGAGGGATACTTATTATTGATTGACACTGAAACAAAGGAGATTCTTTGTGATTACCTTTCTCAAGAAAATTCAGAAGAACTTAATTTTTTGGATGATTATAGAGGAGATTGTTCAGATTTATCTGGGAAAAACAAAGATTTATGTTTACAAGCTTATGCAGTTAAAGATTTAGATAAATACAAATGTAAGAAAATTGAGGATGTCTACACTAAAGAATATTGCGAAACATTTGTTGAAACATTTAAAATGAATATCCAAACAGGATATAGTCCGAGAATAGCGCCAATTATAGACTATGTAAATACAAAGGCACAAGCATATAGGAGCAGATATGTATGTTCTGAATTAAACAATTATAAACATTTAGTGAATGAGGAAAATTATATGGAAAACCAAATTAATAAATGTATAAATAAGGTGGAATCATTATAAGATGGAATGGCAATGTGATTTTTGTGGGAAAGAATTTAAGACTAAAAAAGAAGCAGAAAAACACGAAAAGAATTGTAAGGGAAAGAATACTAACAAAAAAGAATTTAATCCAAAAAATCAAGTAAAAGAATATAAAAGAAAATGTAAAGAATGTGGAAAAGTTTGGCATGTTCTTGCTTCAAGAGAAGAAAAACTACAGAAAGATTTGAAAAGTAATCAATGCGACCAAATGACTTCAGCATGTGGAATGTGTGGGGGAAATTGGATGGCATTACAATCATCAACACAAGCAAAAAGAAATGAGCACGCCTTAACTGATGAAGTAACAAGATTAAAACATTGTCCAAATTGTGGTTCTGGAAATTATGAAGAGAAAGAAGTTACATATGAAAAGAAATAATCTTTTGACAAGATTCTCTATCTTTTGTATTAGGACTTTTTGGAAAAAAGGAATTGGTCCAAAATATAAAAAAAGATTTAATATCCTTTGCAGATTTTACCCAGATTGTTCTACTTATGGGATAATGGCTTTAGAAAAATATGGTTTCTTTAAGGGATGGCTAAAAACATTTAAAAGAATTAAAAGATGTAATATTAACAACACTGAAAGCTGTGTTGATTATCCTTAAAATGAAAGTAGAATCAAGAAAAACATTGGAAGAATTTGCAAAGAAAAATAATATTAAAGGAATGTCTGCAGGTGAATTTGCTAAAAAAATGAGTGGAGAATTAAAGAATATCTATAAAAATCATTATGAAGGATTTAAGGAATGTTGGGATTTTTCTTTAAATTATTATAATAGCACCCTGCATCTAATTTATGGTATTGTGATAGGTATTTTTGCTTCAATATTTATTCAAGCATTATACTGGATAATAAACGAAATCATAAAAGAAGAATATCTCCTTTTGTCAAATATTTTAATAGCAGGATTTTCGGGAGTAATTTTGTTGATATTTGGACTTATTTTCTTTAAGGAAATTAAACAGATAAAAAACATTATGAGAAAAAATGAAAGGGGTATGATAGAGTGTAAGAAAATAATCTCGGCGTAAGCCGACAATCTTTTTTTCTGATGCGAAAAACCGCGAGTCTCTCTTTGGGGGTGGAAAAAATTTAACTATAATCTCAAAATCTTTGATTTTGACTATATGTGCGTAACACGAAAGCACACATCTCCTAACAGGGGTGGGTGGTCGGGGGTTTTAAAGTGTCCTCTTTACTAACTTTTTACATTTTAGTTTTGGCTCACGATTGAGTTGAACATCGGGCTTAAGGGAAGTTCAATTTCCTCGAAAAAATTCTCCTCGTGAAACAGAGCTGAGAATTTTTTCAGAGCTGAAATTGAATTTGGGTGTAGTGAGGTGCAACCGAACGAAACCCTTTAAGCCCTGTTAGTTTCTCCCGAATACTTAGAGGGATTGATTTTTAGTGCAACGATGCCGAAGGCAAAAAATCAAAGTTTTTGAGAATGCCGTTTGTATTAATTCAGAAATAATATTTTTTGGGTGGGCTATGTATTAGAGAGACGCGCGCTTTTTTTGTTTCTTTTTTTCCTAAAAAAAGAAAATGGGGATTTCCGTTTTTTTGCTTCTTTTTTCTAAAAAGAAGTCGGGAGTTTTGTGTTTTAGAGTTCTTTTAGTTTTGTTAAAACTTCTTCAACATTTCCATTATGGACTAAGAAAAAGTTGAGGTTTTTATTCATTGATTCCCAAATTTTTCCAATTTCTTCTTTATATTGTGTGTCTTCATTACTTACTCTATCTTCGCCTTTCCATTCCAAAGCTACAATATTATTCTTTTTTGTAATAGCGATAAAGTCTGGATAAAACTTGTTTTTCTTCCAACCTTGAATAAAGAAAGGGTCTTTTTTCTCTCTGCTTCTTACCCAAAATTTGATATTTGGCAAAGTTTCTAAATCTAATCTTTCAACAAATCTTAATTCTTCTTTATTCAATTTGTCTATTTTTGAATAATAGTTTTTGTTAAATTCCTGTGGAATTTCTTGGGAAAGTGTGATTTTCTCAGGGAATTTTTCTAATTCCTTAACGACTATTTTTTTATCTTTTAGGAATTTATCAAATCTCTTTTTAGCGTAATCTTCTAAAATTTGGTTTATGACTTCGCTTAATTTTGTAACTAAAATATACCTATTTACTGAAAGTTCAGAAAGAGATTTTTTCTTTAATTGGTGTTCTATAACTTTTTGAATAAACTTAATTTTGTCGGGCTTTTGTAACATAGTAAATCTTAATTTTTTGTCTAACCACTGGATAAGTTCTTCTTTTGAGAAATTTTTATCTTTGTAGGTTATTCTTAAAATTTGCTGGGCACTTTTTACCCATTTATCTTGGTCTTGAATATCTATTAATGCTCGTCCGTCATTATCGTAGTGAATAGTAAAATCAAATTCAGCATTTTGTTTTGAGAGTTCAAAATCTTCTCCGATTAAATCTTCAAAAGATAACCTTTCATTTTCAAAAGACATTATAGGAATTGATAAATCTTCTTTTACTGCTCTTTCAACATCTAATTCGTATTTTTGGTCTTTGCTTGTTGCATTGATTAAATCTAATTTACTAAATCCATTACTTTCTAAACCTGAAATTATTTGCTCGCTTGCTTCTTGGAAATTTCTTGCTGACGCAAAAATATAACTTCTGTTTAATGCTTCGTTTTCTTTTCTTTGAGCATTAGGCATTCTTACAATTCTTCCAATAATTTGTTCTACTGCTATTTTTGAGCCGATATTTGCAACAGAAATTAAAACATAAGCAAAAGAACAATCCCAACCTTCTGCAAGAGCATTAACAGTTATTATGTATCTTATTTTACATCTTTGACTAAATAAATTAACTCCGTCTAACTCATTAGTGCTTGAAGTCTTTATTGCGATTTCTTCTTCGGGAATTTTTCTTTCTTTTATTAAAAATTCTTTAATTTGTTGAACAGTTACTTTTTTGTCTGATTCTTTTTCTTGTTCTGCTTGTAAAAGTGCTATTGGTCTTATGTATTCTGATTTATTCTTCTTTGTTTGCTTTTCTAATTCTTCTCTTTGTAAAACTCCTCTTAAAATTGAATTTTGCCATTGTGCTGTGCTTTCCAGAACAATCGGGAGTTTTACCATCTGTTCTTCCTTTAATTCGGAAGAATGAATCTCTACCAAAACATTACTTTCTGGTCTTGGTGTTGCTGTATATTCTATTATGAAACTTGGGTTTAAATCTTTCATAAATTCAATAGAAAGTTTTGTTTTTGTCTTGTGTCCTTCATCTATCACAATTAAGGGATTTGATAATTTTATAACATTAGCGAGAGAATTTATTGTTGTATTGTGCTCGTCTTTTTCTAAAAAATCTTTTTCTTCTAAATTTTCAAAATGGCTTAATAATGCACCATTTTCTTGATAAACTTTGTATTTGTTTTGTATTTTTTTCTCTTTTCTAAATGCTTCTAAACTTGAAATGATTATACAGATGTTATCTTCTACATCTTCTTTTCTTATTCTTAATGCTTCTTCGTTTGAGAAAATCCTTATATTATTGTCAAATGCTTCGTCTAAAACTTTTCTGTGCCAATCGTTTCTGTCTTTGAATTTTTTGAGTGTTTGGGATTTTATTGCTTCTGATGGAACAAACCACATAACAATACCCCTATCCATTTTATGTTTTAAGATAGATGACATAATTTCGACAACAGAATGACAACCAACAAGGGTTTTTCCTCCCCCTGTTGGTATTTTTACACAAACAAAAGGAGTTTCATTAAAAAATTCAGATTTATATGGCTTATCTGTAATTCCCATAAAAGCATATTTAGAGCCAACTCTTTCTAACTCTTTAAGATAATCTTTCAGTATATCTACTGATTTTTGCTGATATTTTTTTAGTTCTACCATTTTAATAAACTTTAACCTCATAAGGAATTTGTTTAAATTGTATATTAAACTTTTCTAAGGTGTCATCATCAACCATACAAAAGTCAGCATAAATGACTTTTTTGTTTTTGGTTTTCTTTAATTTAGATAAGAATGATTTATTTAAGACGTTTTTGTATTTTTCTTTATAGATTAGGTAGTATTCTGTTTCTCCAGATTCTCCGATGAAATTTTTATCTATTTGTTTTTTGTCTATGTTTGTTTGAGTTTCTGTAAAATAAATATAAGTTGCAAATTGGTTAAAGTCGCAAGTTTCTTCTATTTGTCCGTTTTCATCAAATAAGGGCTTGTCTAATTCGCAATATTCAAATCCGTCTTTGTAATCATATTTTTCTATTGCTCTTTTTATTCTTTCAGCTGTTATTTTTTTAGCAATATCATCTTCCATTTCAATTAAAATAAATTTCCTGTTTCCACCATCTTCTTTATTTAAGTCTAAAACTGCGTGTCCTGTTGTGCCTGAACCTGCGAAGGAGTCTAAAACAATGCTATCTTTATCAGTAGATATCTCTAATAGCCATTTAATCAAATTAGTAGGTTTAGGATTATCAAATTGTTTCTCTCCAAAAATTTCTTTCAATTCGTTATTTGCTTCTGTTTGGGAAATATTTGCAATTATAGAAGAGGGTGTTGTTGGAGCTGGCTCTTCTAAGAATTTTTTTAATCTTGGAACACTCCTACCACTACCCCAATAAATCCTTTTATCCTTATCTAATTCTAAAAATTCTTCATAAGACATATGCCATTGTCTTTCGATTATTCTTCCCGAAGGAGTTTTAATGGAATAATAATTTTTTCCATTTGGATTAGATTTTTGTTCTGATTTACAGATTTCACAACTCATCCAATTTCCTCTAGAATCATTATCTGGATTTCCGTATTCATTTTTAACTTTCTTTAGTCTTAGAGGTTTATTGAATTTTTTATTATCTTTATTTTTATAACAAGTTAAAACATATTCGTGGTCTAATCTAAACCTATGGGTTATTTTCATCTTACCCTGCCCTGCTGTCCCTTCTTCTGGAATTTTATACCAAATCATTAATTCAACATTATCCTCTCCAAAAATTTCATTCATTAAATGGAGTAGATTATGTATTTCATAATCATTAATACTAATAAACATTGCACCATCATCACTCAATAAATCCCTAAGAAGTTTTAATCTTGGATACATCATACAGAGCCATTTATCGTGTTTGCATAAATCATCTCTATTTACAACTTTATTAAACCATTTTTTTATTTTTGGAGAATTAACTTTATCATTATAAACCCAACTCTCATTCCCGGTATTATATGGTGGATCTATATAGATACATTTTACTTTTCCAATATAATAAGGCATAAGTGCTTTAAGCCCTTCTAAATTATCCCCCTTGATAATTAAATTCTGAGAATCTCCAACAGAGTGAGCTTTAACTTTTTTCAGCAATCTAAAAGGCACTTCTTTATCGTGATTTACAACTGCTTCTTTTCCAATCCAATTTAATGTAGGCATCTTAATATTAAAATCATAAGCCCATATAAAAAGTTATCTTTTGTATTTTCAAAACTCCCG
>CAZTIP010000005.1:0-36520 GCA_964613185.1 Candidatus Woesearchaeota archaeon
ATGGAAAACCTGGGCCGAGTAATACTGGGCCTTTGACACCTAAAAGTCAATTGACCCCCTATACAGGTCCAATGACAATTACTTCTGATGGAACAATTATTGAGGGAGTGTATATTACTGGAACTTTAAAAATTAAGGCAGATAATGTTATTTTAAGAGATTTTGTAATTGAATGTGGTGACGGGGAACAATCAGGCTGGCCTTATTATTGTCTCCAATCTACATGGGGAAATACTAATTTATTAATTGAAGATGGAGAAATGTTTGGTGCTGCTAGTTCAATACTTTATGGAAGTGAACTTACTATGAAGAGGGTAGAATTACATACAGGTGGTTCTGATGCAATTAAAGTTTCTGATAATACTCTTTTGGAAGATAATTGGATACACCATCCTATAGGTATAGGTCCTGGTGCCCCTCATGCAGACGGTATTCAAATGAGGTCTGGAAATAATAATATTTTTAAGTGTAATAATTTGGATATTCCAATTCCTGAAATTGCGGGGGGGAATGTGAATAGCAATGCCTGCTTTATTATTCAAACTGCAGTAGGGAATGTTAATAATTTAACTATTGAAAGTAATTGGTGTAATGGTGGAAATTATGCAACAACTATTGGTATTAAAAGTTATGCTCTTGATAATGGTTATGTCTGTCCGACGAATATTCAGATTCGAAATAATAAATTTGGAAATGATTGCAGGTATGGGCTCTATAGTTCATGTGGACCCACGATTAGTTGCGGAAATACTTGGGAGGCTTCTGGAGCATTTGTAGATGATTATGATTCAGGTGGAGGATGTTTAGGTTCTGGTGGTGGTTCGAATACTGATGATGGTTGGCAACAAACTCAACAGGTTTGTTAGTTTTTGATTTTTAGAAAATTTTATATACCTAGTATTCCTTCTTTTTTTATGACTTTGGGCGATTTGAGTGAAAATCAACAAAAAAAATATTTTTCCGAAATGGAAACTCGATGGTATTCTCTTTCTCCAGAATTTCGTGAAGAAATTAATGATGTAGCTTTTAATTTTATAGAAGATAGATTTTTTCTTAGTGGACAGGGAATAGAATTTAAAATTGATAGGGATGGGAGATTTGATAAAATTACTAGAAATTTGATTCTTTCATATGCTGTTGATTTGAAAACTTCTCTAAAAAGAACTTTTCTTTATGGATTGCTTGAAGAAAGATAATTTTATTCTTAAAAGTTATCTTAACCTAATTGTTTCCAGATTTTTTGGAACAATTGTTTCTATTTTTTGAGATTTGTAGATGCTTGATGCTAAATCCAATGATTGAGATTGTTCTCCGTGATTAATTATTAATTTTCTTGGCCGGGGAGTTATATTGCTTACAAATGCCATTAATTCATTTCTTGAAGAATGTGCAGAAAAACCTTCAATATTTTTTATTTCAAAATTTATTGCTACTTTTTCATCTTTTCCATTTACATTGAATGTAGTTTCTTTTAATCCTTCAAGTACTTGTCTCCCAAGTGACCCGGGCCCTTGATAGCATACAAAACAAATTCCATTTTTTTCGTTTCCTGCGAATTCCCTGAAATATTCTACAGATGCACCTCCGACAAGCATCCCAGAAGTTGCTAAAACTACGCAAGGACCTCCCTCAATAACTCCTTTTCTTTCAAGGGGAGAACCAACTTGTTTGAAAGTTTCAGAAAGGAAAGGATTTTTGTTTGAAAAAATTGAAGACCTTACAGAGTTTGATAAAAATTCTGGGTAAGCTGTATGAATTGCATTAATATCCCAAATCATCCCATCAATATAGATTGGGACATTAGGGATTTTTCCATTTTTCATTGCATCTTCTAAAACTAACATTGATTCCTGGGCTCTCCCTAAACCTAATTCAGGAATTAATAATTTCCCTCCTCGAGAAATTATTTTATTTACATAATCAATTAATTGCTGTTCTGTTTCTCTTCTTGGAGGCGAGGTTCTATCCTTTCCTCCGTAAGTAGATTCTAAATGTAATGTTTCTAATCTTGGAAAATGGGTTGCTGCTGGGTCAAGGAGTCTTGATTTACCGAATTTTGAATCTCCTGTGTAAAGAAAATTATGTAATCCATTTCCAATGTTGAAATGAATCATTGAAGAACCCACTACGTGCCCAGCATTATACATCGTAATTCTGACATCAGGAGTTATGTCAGTAACTTCATTATAGTTTAGACAAATAGAATGCTTTACCATCGTTCTTACATCTGACGATTTGAATAAGGGTGCTGCCGCTTGTTTAAATGCTACTCCAATAAAATCTAATGATAAAAGTGCTGCAATATCTCTTGTAGGATAAGTCATGTAGATTGGACCTTTGTAACCCATCTTGTAAAGGTAAGGCACAATTCCAACATGATCTAAATGTGCGTGAGAAATAACAACTGCATCTAATGTGGATAAATCTAATTCTGGAGCTTCTAAATATGGGTATTTATTTTTTCCTTGTGCAGAAACATCAATTCCACAATCAATTAGGATTTTTGATAGTGGTGTTTGTAATAAAAAACAACTTCTCCCCACTTGCCTTCCGGAACCTAACAAAGTTAGCCTTACCCATTCTTCTATTTTGTCTGAATTCCATTCCTTGTAAATTTTTTCCCCAATTTGATTTAAGAATTTTTTACGATAGGAATTATCCTGATATAAAACGTCTCTTATTTTTTCGGTTATTTTGGATTTTATTGCAGGACTCCTTTGAATATTTGGTTTCCATGAAGTTTGATGTAGAATTTCCCTTAATATTGAACCTGCTTTTCCAATTGCGATTCCCGGTTTTTTTGTTTCTATGATTACTGCACTTCTTTGGGGGTCAAAGATTATTTTTTCTAATTCTGCATCTTCAGGAATTATTTCTCTTATTTTTTTTTCTGTTTCTTCAGGAGATAACAGGATTTTTTTATCTGCACGAAGCTCAACTCTCTTTTTTATAAGATTTACAATTTCTTTTATTTTTTCATCTCCATTTTTTAAAAAAGCAGTGTCGGAAGTATAAACTACAATATTTGCCCCTTCAAAAATTGTAGAGCTAACTACTCCTCTGGGTAACTTTTCTTCAATTGTTTTTAAAATATCTGCCATTTTAATTATTAGTTATTTTCAAAATCTTCTTTTATTTTTCAAAATCTTTTTTATACCTATGATTAATCGTGTTCTTGATATACTTTTTCAACTCTTTGTTTTGAAATGTGTTTTATTCCTTCTCTTGTTATTGTAAAAACATCTACACCGTGTCCTGATGCGGTATCTCTTTCTGAAGATGATTTTATTGCTTCTATTGCTAATTCTATACCTTCCTCGACTGTTAAATCCTTTTTATATTGCCTTTCTAAAAGTCCTAAAATATATGGCATTCCTGAGGAAAAATTTGCATCGAAATCTTCAACTAACATTGTACTTCCTGCAGGCTCTACAGAATAAAGTTCTGCATTTCCGTTTTCATTTAATCCCCCCACCATTAAACCTGCCATAAAAGGTATCATTGAAGGTTGTCGAATATTATTATAAGACATCATTGCAATCATGTTTGATGCTTCTTTAACTGTAGGTCTTTTTTTATCTTTTAATTCTTTTAATTTTAATTGTGCTTTTATTAGTTTTTTTGCTAATTCTATATCTGATGCAGTTCCTGTTCCCGAAATAACTAAATAATCGTTTATTGCATCGACTTTTTGCTTGTTTTTATTCATTACGATTTGTCCGCCTGCAGTAGTTTTCCGATCTCCTGCCATTACAACTCCATTCTTACATACAATTCCAACTAAGCTGGTTCCTGTCGTTAAAATATTTTTTTTTAAATTTTCATCCATTTTAGAATTTAAGTTTCTAGAATTTATATTATTCTTTGTTTCACCTTATTTAAAAGGTTTTTGGTTACTTTTTTGTTTGTAAATCCTTATAAACGAGGTTTTCGTGTAGTTTTTATGGATTATGATAGTTTATTGACTGAAGCTTACGAGAATGTTACACCTGTTGAAGAATGTAGTCGATTTGAAATTTTAAAAGTTAAGGGGCATCATGAGAATACAAAGACTATTATTTCTAATTTTCTTCAAGTTGCTTCGTGTATTCGAAGACCTGCAACCTCCTTAATGAAATTTTTATCTAAAGAACTTGCAAGTTCTGCAGAAATTAAGGGTGACCGACTTATTTTATCTAGAAAATTGAATTCTAATAATATTAATGAAAAAATTGAGAAGTATGTTCGAAATTATGTCCTTTGTGGAAAATGCAAGAAACCTGATACTGAACTAGATGCTGTTGGAGTTAAAGTTTTCCTCCGGTGTCTTGCTTGTGGGAATAAACAAGAAGTTCATAAAATTTAGGAACTAAATATTTGGAGGTAAAAATGGAAGGAAGATGTATGAAATGCAAAGAACAAAAATCAATGAAAGATGTTGATATGACTCAGACTAAGCGTGGCGGATATATGGCTAAAGGGAAATGCGAATCTTGTGGAACAACTGTTTGTAAAATTTGTGGAAAGGATGACGCTTTAAAAATGGTTGAATCTGGAGAAGCTAAAAAAACTTTTTAATTTTTAATTCCTCTTTTAGGGAGAAGGGGAATAATATTTTTCATATTTAATAATTATGAAAGAGGAAATCTTTATTTTTCGCTATCGTAATACTTAGCGTTATTTAATTTCTTATTTTCCTCTTTTTTCTTAAGAATATAAGAGGGAAAAACAACCGAGGTTATTTTTCCCAACACTTAACCGAAGTCAAGCGACCCAACCGAAGTTGAGTAATATTTTTTAGTTTAAGTTATATTTAAATGTTTTGGTTTGTTATTTTTTTGAAAAATACTTAATTTTATAAACTTCTTGCTTGTTTTTTTCTAATGGGGGAAATTTTATTAAAAGTTCATAAATCTTATCGATTTGTCGTTTCTGTTTGTGATAAGGAACTTTTTGGGAAAAAATTTGTTGAAGGAAAACGTCAGTTGGATTTAACTGGGGAATTTTTTAATGGAGATGAATTTGAACTCGGAGAAGCTTCTGATAAAATTTGTAAACTAGTTGAAGAAGACGCAACGTTTAATGTTATTGGAAATAAATCTGTTAAAATTTTTAAAGATCTTGGAATAATTAGGGCTGACGGAATCTCTGAAGTTTCTGAAATTCCATTCTCCCTTGTTTTGCTATAGTTTTATAAATCTTAATTTTGTGAGTTAATTGTGGCATTTAGTAAATTTAAAGATAAAACTAAGAAAAATAAACCTAAAATTATTGTTCCTGGACAGGAAGGTCCTGTTAGGGTCAAACTTCCTCAGGGTAGGGAAGTTATTGGAATAATAACTCAACGATTTGGAGGTTCAAGAATGCAAGTTTCTTGTATGGATGGAAAAACAAGAAACTGCAGGGTTCCTGGAAGAAAACGGAGAGGACTTTGGTTAAGAGAAGGAGATGCAATAATTATTGAACCATGGGAATTTGATGATGATAAGGGTGATGTCTTGTTTAAATATACTCCAAATGCAGTTGATAAATTAAAGAAGATGGGAAAATTGACTACTGAGGAAAGCGAATTTTAATTAAATTTCTTTTAATGATTTTAATTTTATTTTTTTGGTGATTTTTATCTTTAAATCTGCTTTTGAAAGGTCCTGATTTTTATTGTACTTGTGAATAAGGGCGACACATTTCATTCCAGCCTTCTTTGCTGCAATAACTCCTACCGAAGAATCTTCGATTACAATGCAGTCTTGCGGATTAATTTTTAATTTTTTTGCAGTTATTAAATATACTTCTGGATTTGGCTTCCTTTTTTTTACATCTTCCCAGGTTGTGATTGTGTTAAATGATTTCGATAGTTTTGCTCTCTTTAATATCTCAATAACTTCTTCTTTTTTTGAAGAAGTTGCAAGAGCTATTTTTAATTTTTCTTCTCTAATTTCTTTTATAAGATTTAATATATTCTTAAATAATTTTGATGATTTTACTAATTTCTTGTAAAGTTTTAATCTTATTTGGTTAAATTCCATATAATCAAAGTTGTATTTTTTTGAAAAATAATTTTTGTAATCTTCAGAATTTCTTCCAATAATTAATTCAATTTCTTTTTTTGTTATTTTTATATTTAATTTTTTAAATGCAATCTTTACAGACTTTATGTTTGATGGTTCTGAGTTTATGATTACTCCATCCATGTCGAATATTATGGCCTTCATATTTTTCTTAGTGGTTTTTAGTATAAAAGTTTTATTAGTTGTTAGTTTTATAAATGTCTTTTGTTTTTATAATTTATGAGAATTATTGCTGTTGAACGAATGAATAAAGTAAAGAAAGCTGTGCCTAAAATTGAAAGTCGAATTAAGATTAAAATTTCTTTTAAAAAGGAAAATGCAATTGTTAGAGGTTCTGAAATGAATGAGTTTTTGGTTGAGCAAATTATTCGAGCTGTCGATTTTGGATTTTATATTGACGATGCTCTTCTTTTGAAAGATGGTAATTTTCTTTTGGAGTTTATTGATGTAAAGGAACATACTCGAAGGAAAAATTTTAAAGATATACGGTCTAGACTGATTGGAACTGGTGGAAAAGCGAGAAAAACTATTGAAAATTTGACTGGTTCTGCTATTGTGATAAATGGAAATATTGTTGGAGTTATTGTAGATAGTGACCATTTAGATGCAGTTACTCAGGGAATTGAATCTATAATTCAGGGTTCTAAACATGGGAATGTTTTTGCTTATTTAGAAAAACAAAATATTTCTCGAAGAAAATTTGATAAAGAAGATCTTGGATTGAAAGAATGATAAATAGTCAGATTTAAATATGCTTTTTTTGATAGTTTGTTATGCTTCGGTAGCTCAGCAGGTAGAGCGCACGGCTGTTAACCGTGATGTCGGAGGTTCGAGTCCTCTCCGAAGCGTTTTTATTTAGAGAATTCTTTAAAATATTATGGTAAAACAAAAAACAAAAGTTATTGTTGCTATGTCTGGTGGTGTTGATTCATCAGTTGCAGCTTTGCTTATGAAAAAAAAAGGTTATGAAGTAATTGGGGTTTTTTTGAAATGTTGGAGTGAGTCTAAAAATTCTTTAGGTGAATGCGATTGGCGTAGTGAACGGAGATTTGCTATGAGGGTTGCGAATAAATTAGAAATCCCCTTGGTGACTGTTGATGCTGAGAAAGAATATCGGAAGTTTGTTGTCGATGAAATGTTTAAAGATTATCGTCGAGGAATTACTCCAAATCCGGATGTTTTGTGCAATGAAGTTGTTAAATTTCCTTTTTTGCTTCGCGAAGCAAAGAAATTTGGTGCAGATTATATTGTTACGGGACATTTTGTGAATGTTAAGAAAAGTTTTGGTGGAAAATATAGTCTTTATCGTGGAAGTGATGAAATGAAAGACCAATCATATTTTTTGTATCGTTTGAATGAAAAAGATTTGAGTAAAATGATTTTTCCTATTGGAAGGTATTCTAAAAAACAAGTTAGGAATATTGCGAAAAAAAATGATTTCATAAATCATGAAAAGAAATCTACCGTAGGAATTTGTTTTATTGGAAAAATGAATATGAAGAATTTTTTGAAAACTAAAATTAAACCTAAAAAAGGAAATATTGTAGGTCTTTCAGGGGAGATTTTAGGGAAACATGACGGAGTTGCATATTATACTATTGGTCAAAGACTTGGTTCGAGATACGATTTAAATATTCGGAAAGATAATGGAAAAAAAATGCCGAGATGGTATGTTGCTAAAAAAGATATTAAAAAGAATATTTTGACGGTTGCTCCTGCAGGACATGAACTTCTTTACCGTAAGAAAATTAGAGTTAAAAATTTTCATTTGATTAATGGTGGCGTCGATAAATTTAAGAAAAAAATTTCTAAAAAATCCTTGAAAGTTTATTCTAGAATTCGACACGTGGGAGAATTAATCCCTTCTAAATTAAGTTTTGAAAATGAAAAAATTAAGTTGGATTTATCTCATAAACTTGAAGGAGTTTCAAATGGTCAGGCTGTAGTTTTTTATAAAGGTCGCAAGGTCCTCGGCGGTGGAGTTATTTCTGATTAGATAATTTGAATTATTTTAGAAAGATTTAAATAAAATAAGTGTTGTTATTATGTAATGTAACATAATATTTAAAAAGAAACTAGTAAATATCCTGCTTATATTGTTAATAAATTCAATAAATTTAAAAACGGAAAATTTAAAATGAAAATACTTCACACTGCACCAATTGCTATTCAAGTTTCTCAGAATTTGAAATATGCTGGAACTGAAAGAATAGCTTTAGCTCTGAATCAAGTTTATCATGAAGAAGGTCATGATTCTTTTGTTGCAGCCTCGGGAGATTCTAATTTAGGCCCCTACGGAAAATTAATTGGGACTATTCCTGAATGTTTATGGAAAACTAGGGGTACCGAAAGAGTGATTAGCCGTTCAGCAGAATCTTATGGAAATCATTATAGAAAATCTTTAGAGTTTGCAGTTAATAATGAAATTGATATTATTCATGACCATCCCGGACAATATATTATTACTTCGAATGAATATGCTCAAAGAAAAATTGAGATTCCTGCAGTTACTACAATTCACGGCGGAGTTTCGGTTGTTAAAAATGAAAAATATGCCCAATTTAGAAAATTGCAGGAAGATGGTGCTCCCGTTCACTTTGTTAGTATCAGTGATTCTCAAAGAAAAAAATATGAAACTTTAACTGGAATAAAAATTGATGAAATGATTTATAATGGCGTCCCTGTTGAGGAATTGCCTTTCAAAAGAGAAAAACAAGATTACCTTTTATGGCTTGGGAGGATTTCTTCAATTAAAGGTGCTGATTTGGCGGTAAAAGTTGCCCGTGAAACTGGGAGACCATTAATTATCGCAGGTGAAGTCCATCTCCCGTTTAAATCTTTTTATGATGAAACTATTGCACCTTATTTAACTGAATCAGTAGATTCGTTTTCTCCAGCAGAACAAGAAATTCGAAGAAATAGTTTAATAGAAAAATTGGCTTCTGAAGATGAAATTGTTAAAGATGGAGAAATTCTTTTTATTGGTCCTGTAGATAATTATCAAAAATCTGTTTTATTTGGTAATGCAAGCGGACTTTTACAACCTAATCGGTGGGATGAACCTTTTGGATTGGTGATGGCAGAGGCTTTAGCTACTGGGACTCCAGTTATTGGAACTCATGCAGGTTCTATTCCTGAATTAATTAAGGATGGAGAAACAGGATATATTATTGAACCTGAATGGATAAATAAAATTGATACGGATAATACTGTTAAGGGAGACATTGAAAGAAGATTTAATGATAAATTAATGGTCGGCGATTTGATTTCCGCTGTTGAAAATCTTGAAAAAATTAATCCTGAAGATTGTCGGAAAGATGCTGTAGAAAGATTTTCCCAAGAAGTTATGGGTAAAGAATATTTGAAATTTTATGAAAAAATTCTCTCTTCCCAATAATTTTATAAATCTCTTTATTCTATTTAATTTATGCAGTTAAAAGATGCAATAAAAAAAAGAAAAAGTGTTGTTCGATATCATCATAAAAAACCTGATTGGCGTAAAATTATTCGGGCGATTGATGTTGCAAGATATTCACCCAATGCAGATGGGCAATTTGTAATGAAATTTATTTTAATTTCTGATGAAAGTATAATCGGGGAATTGGCTCAAGCTTCTCAACAAAGGTTTGTAGGAGATGCAAGATTTGTGGTTGTTGCAGTTAGTGATGATTCTAAATTAATTCGAAGTTATGGCAAAAGGGGGAGTAGATATTCTTCGCTTCAAGCAGGTGCATCAATTCAGAATTTTTTACTTCAATTAACAGAATTTAAATTAGTTACTAAATGGGTTAAATATTTTTCAGATGTTCAAGTAAAAAGAATTTTAAAAATTTCTGATGAATTTTCTGTTGAAGGAATTTTTCCAATAGGAATTGAAACAAAAATGAATACTCCTGAAGAACGAAGAAAAGATTTAGAGAATATTTTGTTTTTTGATAAATGGGGTGTTAAAAAAATGAAATCTGAAACTAGGATTAAACTTTCAAACTCCTGATAATTTTTTGATTTAACTTTGGAGATAATCAAATTTTTTTCCAGATAATAGTAGTTTTTGTTTTAAATAAAAAAAAATAAAAAAATAAATTGGTTAAATATCTTGAATATTTATCTTAAATCGTCTAGGCCTAGTTCGTTTACGCTGACAGTTTCTTCTTCATCGAAGTTGCTTGAATTTTTCCCCAAAATATATGGAGATTTTACTCCTGTCATTATTGTGATTACTCTGACTCTTCCCTGAAATTCTTTGTTTACTCTTGCACCTATAATAACTTGTGCTTCCGGACTTAAATTTTCAGTTACTAATCTCCCAATATTGTCAAACTCCTCTAATTTTAAATCTGGCCCACAAGTGATATGGACTAGGGCTCCTGTAGCTCCCCTATAATCTACATCTAATAATGGGTGTGTGAGTGCTTGTTGAACTGCAGCATCTACTCTCGCATTTGAATTGTCTTCCCCAATACCGATTACTGCGACATCTCCATTTTTCATTATGGACGAAACATCTGCATAATCTAAATTGATTAAGGAAGGTAAAGTAATTGTTTCAACGATTCCTTTAATCATTGTAGAAACTAATTCGTTTGCTACTGCAAATGCTTGTTCCATTGGCAATTGTCCTGCAATATCTACTAACCTATTGTTATCTAAAACAATAACCGTATCTACTGTTTCTCTAAGTTCTTGTAATCCGAACTCTGCTTTGTCGATTCTTGCTTTTTCTGCTTCGAAAGGCATTGTGACTACTGCAATAACTACTGCTCCTGCTTCTTTAGCTAATTGTGCAACAACTGGAATGGAACCTGTTCCTGACCCCCCTCCCATACCAGCTAGAACGAAAACCATATCCGAATTCGAAACAGATTTCTTCAAGTCAGTAAGAGATTCTTTTGCTGCCTCTTTTCCTTTTTTAGGGTATCCTCCACATCCAAGTCCTCTTGTTAATTCCTTTCCTATAAGGATTTTTTCGTCTGACTTTGTTATAGATAGATGTAGTGCATCTGTGTTAATTCCGTAAATAGTTGCACCGTTGATACCTTTATTGAAGAGCCATGTAGCCATATTACACCCACAACCTCCGCAACCAAAAACTTTAATATTTGCTTTTCCGGCTTTTAATTCGTTAAAGTTAATACTATTTGCTTCTGTTTGTTCGATAGCTTCTTTTGCAAAATCTAATGGCATTTTTTCTCTTTGTTAAACCTCCTTTCAGATTATTAATAATAGAAGACGCTTTTTGTTTAAAAGTTTATATGTGATGCGGCTAGAAATTGCATGTAAATCCAATCTTATTGAGCGAATTTTCTATTTTAGAGTTATGTCTCGAGATATTTAAAATTATTTTATTGGATTATTTTTTAAAAATTCTTGAAGATTTTTTTTGAAGTTTCCTAAGTCTTCTTTTCTTATCATTGCTCCTGATGCTGCGAAATGTCCGCCATAAGCACCTTCAAGATTTCCAATTCCAGCTTTTAGAAGTTCAGCCATATCCATTCTTTTTGAAGAATTTCTTGCACTAAATGAGATATTTTCTTTTCCTTTTGGACTTGCAAAAATAAATATTTTATCAAAATTTTCCTTTCTTAAACTTATTCCACTTATTTTTCCTTTTATCGAATACTTTGGTTCGAAATAAAAATAAATTACGCCTTCAATGTTTTCTTTTTTCTCTTCGAAGTCTTTAAAAATTTTTCTTGCCTCTTCTTCTATAGGTTTTGAATATTTTTTGATAGAATCAAGATTTTTTATGGAATCTAATTTCTGAATTATTGAAAATGCTTTTTCTGGTTCTTTGTTTAAATAAATTATACAATCTGCAGTTGGAAAAGCGACTTCTTTTTTGAATTCTTCTAAGGACATTTTTATTTCTTTGAGTGTAGTTTCTATAAATTCTCGGTTTTCTGGATATAAATCTCCTGCGTCAATTATTGTTCCAATTAATGCTATCCATTTTTTTCCACCTGTTAATTCGTAGGCACTTCTTGCTGAAGGAATGTATCCTCGGTACATTGTTCTGTATTCTATTATTGATTTTGGCAAATTTGCATCTTGAGGGTGGTGGTCCATAAAAAGAATTTCTTTTTCATGGTATTTTTCTAAAATTTCTAAAATCGTTTTTGCGGCTAAATCTGTAGTGATTATTTTATTAAAATCTTCTAATTGAAAATCTTCAATTTTTGAATTTCCTCTTGAAAATGTAAATTGTTTTACTCTTGCATTTTTTGAAATACAATAATTGAAAAATAATGCTCCTGAAGTAAATCCGTCCGAATCGTGATCTGTAATTATCGCTATTCTATCTTCAGAGTTTATATTTTTTATAAATTCTTCTGCCTGTTTTTTTATTTTGTTGTTCATTTTGATTAAATTAATCCATTTTCTATTGATTTTTCTAGTGAAATCTTTCCTGTTGCGATTAATGCTTCTTTGTAAGTGATGATTGGTTTGGGATATTTTGCGAAATCATCAATTGCAATCCTTGGACAACCGAGTTCCACAAATGCTTCTATATTATAAAAATTCATTAATTTATCTGGAGATAGTTCGTTCATCGAAATTAGTAAAACTTCTTTTCCAGATTTTTTTAATTCTTCTATCATTATTTTTGGTGTTCCGAATTTCTGCCCTGGTTTTATTTCAGTGATTACTCCAATTTTTTTTGCTTCCTTAAATTTTTCTATTGAAAGAATTCTTTGTCTTAATATTTTATTTCGTATTCCTTTCATTTCAGTTATCTTGTCGTTGTAAACATCTAGTAAAATTACCGGTTTTTCTACTGCAAGACTTGCTCCCATTGAATGAAAATTATTTCCCAAAATTAAAAATGCTTCAACATCTTCCTGTATCTTTTTTAATCCTGAAAATTCGCAACCGATTACATGTCCCTCGTATGCCGCGTAACCAGATTTTTTAGAGAGGATTATCCTTTTTCCATTTTCTTTATAAAATTTTATTATCTCTGGAATTTCGTGTTTATGTTGGATAGAATATGAAAACCCTAAGATTTTATAGTCTTTTATTTTTTCCAAAGATTTTTCAAGAATTGATTTTAAGTTTAATTCGTCCTTTACCTCGATATAAAGTATTGGAAAATTAGATTCTATGAATTTTGCGTGTCCGAAATGGACTATTAAATCCGCATTAATTGTTTTTGCTTCTTCTGGAGAGATTGAACACCCGCCCCAACAAGTTTCTCCAGAAAAAATACATTCTATTTCTAAACTTTCAATTAGATTCTTTATTTCAAAAGCATTTTGCTTTATACCCTCCGGTAATTGAACTAAAACTCTTTTTGGTTTTATTTTTGAAAGTTCATTTTTTAATTTTTCTAATTCGAAGTTTAGAACCATGTAAGGAAAGTGAATTAAGAGTTTAAAGGGTTTTTGGGTAGAGAATTAGTTACATTTACAAAATACATGTCCATCACAACCTTGCGAGTTTACTTTTTGCCCTTTTGGAGACCCATCACGATATCTCCCACAAACAGGTCCACAATCTCCATTTGGATTTCCGGCATAAAATGAATCTGCACTATATCCATTACATGCATTTGGATTTGTTTTAATATCTTCTGCAATTTCATTACATTCGGCAAGGGCATCTCCATCTGGAGTATTAGGATTTATATCGCCACTACAACAATCACAGTACCCATTATTGCCATCGGGATTACTCTCTTTTTGACAAACACATCTAAATGGTTTAAATTGTAATTCTTCTTTATTATTATCTGCCCCTTCACTTGCTACCTTGCAATAAGTATCTTCATATAAATTACTATCTTTTCTATTTTTCTTTATACAAGAAATATGTTTTTTACATTCTTTTGATTCCCCTCTTGCTTCTCCAAAACACATACAACTCAAACAATCTTCTTCACTTTCACAAGGATTTTTTATTTCAGTATCACATTTACAATCTTCCTCACTTTCCCCTTCACAACAATAAGATTTTTTCCCGTCTTCACTAGTTCCGCAAACTAATCCTTTTCCACTGAAAATACAAGCATCCTTATTCCCTTCAGTCCCTCTCCAGAAACAATCTTTTTTTACAATTATTTTATCCCCTTCCTCGTTGTAAGATTCTTCTGTGCAACCTTCACCATCTTCCGCTCCAGGAGATTTTAAAATCGAGATATCTGAACTATCAATATAATAAATTGATGAAACTATTACTGCGATTAATAAGAGGATAATTATTTGAAAATTATTTTTTGAAATCACTTTTTTTTGAGACATAATTTCTTTAATTTAATTTAATATATAAAGATTTGTCTTCTTAAAACTCTTTAGCTAATTTGAAAATTAAATCTTCGTTGAATTCATTGCAAGTTATTTGTAACCCTATTTCTTTTTTTTCTATTTGACCTATTGGAATTGAGATTGCAGGAATTCCTGCAATTGAGGAAGGAGTTGTAAAAAGGTCGTAATTATACATATCTTTTATTGAAATGGTTTCTCCGATTTTATGGGGAGTTTTTGGAACTGTGGGGAGAATTACCGCATCTACTTCTTCGAATATTCTTTTAAATTGTTCTTTGATGAAACTTCTTGCTTTCAGTGCCTCGTTGTAAAATCTTCCATCGTGTTCTGCCTTTGTTATTTCTGAACCTCCTATTATTCTCCTTAATACTTCTGGTCCTGCGTATTCTTCTATCTTTTTACCGAATCTTCTTCCATCAAATTTTCTTGTTGTTGAAAAAAATTCAGTATAAACTAAAATATAATATGTTTGGATTGCAATATCTAACGGAAGATTTATCTTTTTTATTTTCCACCCTTTCTTTTTTGCAATTTCATTTGTTTTTTTATTTATCAATTCTGAAATTTCTTTTTCGCAGAATTTTCCCACATCTACTAGTCCTAAAACTATTTCTTTTTTTGTTTTTGTTTTTGGAGATTCTTTTGTTGTTTGGTCAAAATTATCTTGTCCTTTGATTATATCGAATATTATTTTTGCATCTTCTGAAGTATTTGTTAAAGTTCCAATACAATCTAGCGACATCGATAAATCTATTAGGCCGTAACGAGAAACTGCACCGTAAGTTGGTTTTAAACCCGTTACTCCGCAATGAGATGCGGGATTTCTTATAGAACCTCCTGTATCCGAACCTAATGTAAAATCACAAAGTTCTGCAGATATTGCAGCCGCTGAACCTGAACTTGAACCTCCTGTAATTAATTTTGGATTTTTTGGATTTTTTGTTGGACCGAATGCTGAGGTTTCCCCACTTGCCCCTGATGCGAATTCATCCATATTGACCATTCCAAGAATTATTGCATCTTCAGCGATTAATTTATTTATGACTGTTGCGTTGTAAGGAGAAATATAACCTTCTAAAACTTTTGATGCACAATTTGTTTCCAAACCTTTTACAGAAATATTTGATTTTACTGCAAAGCAAAGTCCTGCAAGTTTTCCCACACTTTTCTTTTCTTTTATTCTTTTATCAATTTTTTTTGCTTGTTCAATTGCATTTTCATTTAATCTCAAAAAAATATTTAGATCTTTTGTTTTTGGTGTAGCTATTTTTTTTGAAAAAGAAAGAACATTTTCTACACAAGAAAGTTTTCCTGAAGAAATTTGATTTATTTTTTCCTTTAATTCCATTTTATTTTTTCCAATTCCCTTTTTCTGCAACAATTGAATCATCTTCTACGAATGGTGCATTGTTTAACATGTGGGATTTGAATTCATCTTCAGTTTTCCATCCATTTCCTTCTTCTCGGTACCCTTTCCCATTATTAAAATGACTTTCCTTGGTTTTTATTTTTTTTAATTTTGCAGAGAATTCATTTAATAATTTTTTTGAATCTTTTCGAATATTCTCCTTTTCTTTCTCAGTTACTTCGTGCCAAAGTGAGTTTTTTTCCATGAAGATATTTAGATGGAGAGGTTTATAAATTTGGGGTTGTTATTTATTTTATGGGCGATTGTGTTTTTTGCAAGATTGTTTCTGGAGAACAGAGTTCTGAAAAGGTTTTTGAAAATGAGAATTTTATTGGGATTTTAGATATTTCTCCTGTTGCTGAAGGTCATACATTGATTATTCCTAAGAAACATTATAAAACTATTTTAGATATGCCTGATGAATTGGGTAACGAACTTATTATGGTTATTAAGAAACTTGGGAGAGATTGGGTTTCTCAAAAAGAAGGAAATGGATTTAATGTTGTTCAAAGTAATTTTAAGTCTGCACAACAAGATGTAGAACATTTACATTTCCATATAGTTCCAAGAAGCGAGGGTGATGGAATTAGATATCGATATCGTGATTAAGTTTAAAAGTAATCAAATTCTAAAATAGGATGGCAGACAATATTGAAAGACAATTAATTGAGATTATTGCGACTGATAGAATTGATAAACCTATTTCGAGCATGTCTGGACGATTGAAAAGGGCTAAACCTAAATTGGCTGGTGCAATTGATTTGGTTTCTGGAAATTCATTTGAAGGTGAAAGAACTTATGCAAGAGTTGAAACTTCTAATCGAAATAAGGCGAGGGGAATGAGAGCAGGGATTGATAAATTTATAGAAAATCACCCGAGAGAAGGTGCAATTCTTGAAGGATATATTGCCGAACAACGAGTTGCTAGTGAAACACATTTAATTTTTGGAATGTATGATGGTTGTAGAATTACTTCGGAAGATTATATGGGGGTTATGAAAAATTTAGGATTTACAGAATCAACTGCTAAAAATCTTTATCCAGAATTAATGGAAATAAGTAGAAATTTGGCTAGAAAACGAGATGAAGTTGAAAGAAGTATTTTGATTGGTTCTGAGATTAAAGACTAAGGAGTTAATCTATCTCTATCTCTTGGGAAAAGTCTTGCTTCCCTAATGTTTTCTAATCCTAATGCGAGCATTGTTAACCTTTCTATTCCGATTGCCCATCCAGCGTGAGGCGGAGCCCCATAACGAAATGAATCAATGTAACTTTTGAAATCTTTGATGTCCAATCCTTTTATTTTAAGTCTTTCTTCAAGGAGTTCTGGAATGTGAATTCTTTGTCCCCCTGAAGTTATTTCAGTTCCTTTCCAAATTGCATCAAAACCATAAGAAGAATCTTTTCCTTTTGGCATTATGTAAAATGGTTTCCCTTCTATTGGCCAATTGTGAACGAAAACTATCGTGTCTGGAAACAGCTCTCCTAATTTTCTTTCAGCTTCTCCAGATAAATCGTGTCTTGGTATTTTTATTTTTTCATTTTTCATTAAAGTCGCAGTTTCTTCAAAAGTCATATATTTTATTTTTGGAACTTTTAATTTTACATTTAAAACTTCTAGTTCTTCAAAATTTTTATTTAAGATTTCTTTAATCATATATTGAACACATTTTCCCATTGTTTCCATTACTGATTTATCGTCTGCAAATGCTTCTTCATAATCTAATTGTCCTGCTTCGTTTAAGTGTCTTGTAGTGTTGTGTTTTTCTGCTCTCCAAACTGTGGGGGTTGCGAAAACTTTTTCCATGGATGTTGCTAACATTTGTTTGTAGAGCTGACATGATTGTGAAAGATAAGAATCCCTTTCAAAATATTTTGCTGTGAACATTTCTGTTCCACCTTCAGAACTTGCACCTATAATTGAGGGAGGAATAAATTCCATTGCATTTTCTTTATACATAAATTCTCTGAATGCTCTGAGAATTGTTGATTGAACTTTAAAAATTGCCTGAGTTCTTTTTGTATGCAAATCAAGAAATCTGTTATCTAATCTGATTGGTAATTCTGTTTTTGAATAATCTGAAACATCAATTGGAAGAGGGTCTTCTGCCGGAGATATAATTTTTAGAGATGTTGGTAAAAGTTCTTTTCCTCCTGGTGCTTGTTTTGATTCTTTTAATTCTCCCACAACTTCTATTGCCGATTCTCTTTTCAAATTATCAATTAATTCAAAAATTTTAGAATTTGTTTTTCCATCAATCCCTGTCACCTGCATTCTTCCAGTGATATCTTTTAAGACAATAAACCTTACTTTTTTTAAATCTCGTGTGTCGTGCACCCAGCCCTTTAGCAAAATCTCGCCCTTTGAATTAAATGCATCTTTTATCATTGTTCTTTCCATTTTTTTAAGAGTTTTATGGAGTTTATAAATTTTGAGATTGGAAAGACTTATTAATGTGTTTTTTGTTTTTTGTTTATGGAAATTGACTCAAATAGTTTAGAAGATGCATTGAATTCTGCTAAAAATGAAAATCCTAGTGAATCAATTCCCAAACCTTCAATGTCCAAGGAAGAAGAAATTGGATTCCATAAAGGTTCTTTGAATACTTTGGCCTCTGAACGAAATGAGTTGGTTAAAATGATTGGAAACGTTGAAGCAATAATGCAAGCACATGTTTCTCGATTGAAAGAACTTGGTGTAGAAATTAATGGAAAGTAAAAGAAGAAGTTTTATTATCAGTGCATTGTCTGGTGCTTTTGGTGGAAGTCTTGGCGCAGTTTCAGGTTCAAATAGTTTAATTGTCGTTGTAAGTGTTTCAGTAGGCTGGGCTTTATTTTTTGCTTGGGGACTTAATGGATTTATTAACTGATTATTTCAAAATTAATTCTAATTCTTCATTAACTTCTTTTCCATTAATTTGCCCTTTGAATTTATTCATAATTAATCCCATGTATGCACCTTTTGAAAGGTTTGGCCTTTCTTTAATTAATTCCTGAATTTCTTTTCTTAAATTTATTTCAGATTTTTGAAATGATTCTTTTAATGATTTTCCTTGAACAATTTTTAGAAGAACATTTTTTACATCATTCTTTGAAATTCTTTTTCCAACTTCTTCCAAAATTGCTTCCATCGTGTGAATGTTTAACACTTCATTCATTTCTTCATCGGTTTTATTTTCTTTTTTTGCTATTTCCTTCTTGAAAAGAGTTAATGATTTTGCAATTAATTCAGGATTATCAATTATTTTTGAAAGTGTTTTAAAATCTTCTACTTTATTTTCTTTTAATAAAAGTTTTATTAGCTCCTCGTTTAATCCAAATTCTTTAAGGTAAGATTTATTTTCTGAACTTAATTTTGGAAGATTCTTTTTTGTTTCATCAATTAATTTCTTTGAAATTTTTAATAATTGGAGATCCGTTTCTGGATACATTCTTGCAGAACCTGGCATCGGTCTTAAAAATTCAGTTGTTGCATCAGGATTAACTTTTCTTACTTCATTTTTACATTCATTTTTTTCCAAACATTTTTTCTGTCTTTCTATTTCCTTGTCAATTGTTTGAATCATAATTTTTTGGTCCTGAAAACCTTTTATCTCCACTCGCTTACTTCCTTTTATTGAAATATTTACATCCTGTCTTATTGTTCCAATACCTCTTCTTACATTGCAAGACCTTAAAATTTCTCCAATTTTTAGTGCCGCTTCTTTTATTTGATTGGCAGTTTTTAAATCAGGTTTTGTAGTTATCTCAATTAGTGGGATTCCTAACCTATCTAATTTGAAAGTTGTTACATTTTGATTTGAATCTGTTGAAACTTTTCTTGCCGAATCTTCTTCTAAAGCGATAGATTCTATCCCTACTTTTCCTTCAGAAGTTTCGATAAATCCGTCGTGAGCAATTAACATTGTTCTTTGAAATCCAGAAGTATTTGAACCGTCGATTACAGTTTTCCTCATTATTTGAGTTACTGGAAAAATTTTACAATTTAATAAATGGGCTATTTGAATTACTATTTTTAGGGCCTCTTCATTTGTTTTGTGAGGGGGTTCCTCATCTAATTCTACTAAACAATTTGTATCAAAGATTTGATAAGCAAAAGTTTTATTTTTTTCTTTTTCATGTTTTGCAGCAATATCAATTTTTCCAGTTTCCCCAATTACTGGATTTAGAATTCTTTTTATTTGGTAATCTGGTTTATCATTTCTTAAAATTGAAGGACAATTACAAAATAATTTTGATGTGTTAAGTTGTTGATGAATTTCCAATCCTGCCTTTAATTTTAATTTTTTGTAATCGTGTTTCATTTGTTTTTAAAACCCCATAGCTTTAAATAATATACTCTCTTTTATTTTTCAATTAAATAGAGGTTTAAAATGAAATTAAAAAATATAAACTATAAGTCTGCTGCCTTTTTTGGGCTTTTGACTTTTGTATTTACATTTCTACAAGGATCTTTAGGACTAATTGTTTCCGCAATTTATCCTTCTCAGGGACTTGCATTGACTCCAGTCCAAGCTTTAATTAGTGCACCCTTGATTGGCGGATTTATGGCATATTTATTTGCTATTTTACTGATTGCAGTATACAACTTTTCTTCTAGAAAAGGCTATCCTATTTCTTGGGAATCTGGAAAGTAAATAATTAATTAACTTTATTTAATGGGGCATTTTTAGCCCTTCTTTATTTTTTATTTTTGATAATCTTTAAATAGTATAAATCTATTTAATCTTATGAAAAAAGGTGTGCTTTATTTGTTTTTGATTGGTTTGTTTATTAGCTTTGTTTCTTCTTCTGTAGTTGTTAATGACTATTCGATGAAAAGTTTTTATTCTCCATCGGAAAATATTTCTGGAACAATTGACTTAACGATCATTGAAGAATCATTTATTTCAAAAATTAATTCTAGTAGTGGTGAGGAAATTTCATTGGGAAACTTTTTGAATTTTAATTTAGCCGATTATATCTGTTTTCCTTCTGGATGTTCAATTAATTATGATTTTTCTTCAAGCGAAACAGATAAAATTTTTAGTTTATCTTCAGGAAATGTTCTTTATGGTGGATTTGTTTTGAATGGAAATAATGTAAGGATTGAAAAGATAAATTTTTCTATTCAAAGTGATTTTATTGGTGGAGAAACCTTGCCATTATCAATAGATTTTTTTGAGGAAGAAATTTGGAATTTTGAAGAATTTTCAGACGATTTTTCTAGTGAGTTGACAGGATGTTACGATTCTACTTCTGCATCTCCCGGCCCTCTGATTCGAACTTCTTCTTATTGTGAAATGATTTCAACACCTTATGAAACTAATAGATTTAATTTAGGGGCTTATGTAGATAATGGAGATAATGATGATTTAATTATGACTCTTTATCCGGGGATTGGAGGTTCAGAAATAGATTCTTGTTCATTTAATTCTTCGGAAGTTGGTTGTGAAATTAAGGCAGATTCTGGAACTTCCTATCCTAAGGGGAATTATCAAGTTTGCGTTGAATCAGAAAATCCTACTAATTATAAAATTTATGAAGAGAATGAAGGAGAGAATTGCGGATTTGTTTATACAAATGGTCCTTCGGAAAGTGTAAAGGATTACGGAATTTTTTTACAAGTTCCAAAATATTCAAATGCATCTCTTTTGAATTCCTCTCTTTTAGATTTTTCAGCACTCGAAGTTTCTGCAGATGATTTAATTAATTATAAATATGGAAGAAATTGTTCTGAAGGCTGTATTTTACCCTTGAAAATTTCAGGAATCTCTCAAGATTTTCAAATTTCTGATTTAGTTTTAGATTATAGTTCTTCTGGAGAAGATTATATTGAAAATAAAATTTATGATTTAACCGTTTTTCCATCTCTTGTGAATTTTAGTGGAGTTTTAGATTTATCTCTTTTAAACTTTAAAATTCCCGGTACTGGAACTTATTCAATTTACCTTGAAGATGAAGAACTTATTCGCCAAAGTGTTCAACTTATTTATCCTCCTACAATTAGTTCTATCTCTCCATTAAATGCTCCTGCCGGAATCCCCATAGAGTTTAAAGCAATTATCAATTATGATGGTTCTGAAAATTTAAGTTATGATTGGAATTTTGGAGATTCTACAACCTCTACAACCTCTGAGAATTCAGTTTTTCATACTTATGGTAATATAAAAAATTATACTTTGAAATTAAAAGTTAGTGCCGGAAATCTTTCCTCTGAATCTTCATTTAACATAAGTTCGATTGACCCAACTGATGCGATTAATTTTACACTTTTTGAAAAGAGAGAATTTTTAAATAATTTTTCTGATGAAGCGAATTCTTTACCAGATTGGTATTTGGATGATTTTTTGGACGCAATTAATTTAACAGATTATTCTGCCTTGTTAGATAATCTTGAAGATGATTTTGATGACGCCTTTAATTCTTCTGAACTTGTGAGTATTGCTAAAAGATTATATGGGTTAGATATCCCGATAGAGATTTCTTCAAAATCTGGTAACGGAATTTTTCTTTTGAATGATCCTCAAGATATTGATTCTTCGATTGTGATTGAAGCAGAGGGAGTAAATTTAAGTGAAATTGATGAATACCGAAATATTATTCTTAATTGGCAAAGGTCAAATATTGTTTCTGAACTTGATTCTGAAACTTATTCTGTCGAATATTCTAATGGTGAAATTCTTGAAATCTTCAAAATCTATAATGCTGAAATAATTTCCAAAATTAATGAAGAAGGTTATATTATAATTGAAGGAGATTCCTCATCTTCGGATTTTTCTTTTAAAGATAGTTCTACTAGGAATATTGGAAATTCTTTTGTTTCCGATTTAAATTCTAATGAAAGAAAAATAATTGAATTTTTTTCTTCTGAGTTAGGAAATGTTTCTATTTTTGTTTCACCAAAATTGAGTTTAGTTTTCTTAGATGATGATTTAGATACATCTTGTAATTATAATTCTTTTTGTGAAAAAAGTTTGGGAGAGGATTATAAATCTTGTAGAAGTGATTGTAAACCTGTTGCAATAATTTGGGGATTTGTTTTTTTAGCTTTATTTTTCGTTTTAATAATTTATACAATTATACAGGTTTGGTATAGGAAACATTATGAAAATCATTTGTTTGGAGATTCTAAACATCTTTATAATTTATTGGGATATATTTCAAATGCTAGAAATAAAGGTTTAAGTGATAAAAAGCTTCGAAGGAATTTGAAAGAAAGTGGTTGGACTTCTGAAAAAATAAGTTATGCAATTAATAAATCCCGAGGAAAACGAAGTGGATTTTATGAGATTATTCCTGTTGAAAAAATTGAAAATTATTTTAGGAATAGAAAGATTAAAAAATCTGAAGTTAAGAATCCAAATGTTGTTACTCGTCCAGGCGTTAATTTTAGGAGAAACATTAATAAATATTAATTGTTAGTTATTTTTATGATTAAGATAATAAGAAATTTTGCGAGAAGATTGTTTTCAGGAATCTTTAAAAAACAAGGAGAAATTAAACTTGGTTTTTATGGTTCCCCAAATGCTGGGAAGACGAGTTTAGCTAATAGAATTTGTCAGGATTGGCTTGGGGAAGATTTGGGAAGTGTTAGTAAAATGCCTCATGAAACTAGGGAAATTCAGGTAAAAGAAAAAGTTCTTCTTGAAAAGGATGGAAAAAAAATTGAGTTTAAATTAATTGATACTCCTGGGATTGCTACAAAAATTGACTTTGAAGATTTTTTGAAATTTGGTCTTAAAAGAAAAGAAGCACAAAGTAGGGCGAAGGAAGCAACTCAAGGAATTATTGAATCTATAAAATGGTTGGATGATATGGATGCAGTAATCGTTTTAATTGACTCGACGGCAAATCCTTATTCACAGGTGAATATTACAATTATTGGGAATTTGGTGGCTAGAAATATTCCAGTGTTAGTTGTTGCAAATAAGATAGATTTAAAAAAATCAAATATTAAGAAAGTAAGAGGAGCTTTCCCTGAATATGAAGTTGTGGGAATTTCAGCTAAAAATGGAGATAATATTGAGGAGTTTTATGAAGAACTTTTCAAGTTAGTTAAAAAGGTAAAATAATGGTAACTAAAAAAAAGAAGGTGGCGAAAAAGAAGGTGGCGAAAAAAAAACCAATTAATAAATTGAAGGACGATAATCTTTCAATACATTTTATGCCTTATTCTGAAATTGTAAGAGAAGATAGTATTGGAAGAATAAAAAAAATTATGGGGATTATTTTAAAAAATCGAATTATTATTTTGCAAGGAAAACTTCAACCAGAAGATGAAACAAAATTAATTGAAAATTCAATGACTTTAATTGGAAATATTCCTAATTTTCAAGGTGTTGAAATTGCAGCTATTTCTGGAGAAAATGGACATAAAAATTTATTCCATAAAATTAGAAGTAATATTGCAAAAATTCTTGTAGGTGAACAAGATGCAATTACAATTATGGGGCCTGCATCAATTGTTAAAGAAATTACTCGAGACCCAAAAAAGATTGAACTGATGTTGCAGAAAAGATAATTTTTGGTTTAATTTTGAGATTATATTTCGAATAGCAAACATTTATTAAATTGTCATTGTTTGAATAATTATGCCACACCAATGCGTTCATTGTTCAAAGATTATTGAAGTAGGAAGTAAAGAAATTCTTGAAGGTTGCGAAAGTTGTAATGGGAAATTTTTCTTTTATATTCGGGATGAACAGGTTTCTCAAATTAAAGAATCAAATGAGGTTCAAATTCCTGAATTTAATACTATTGACAAAAAACAAGTAGAGGAAGATGTTAGAGGTATTTTAAAGATTGAAGATGAATCTAAACCGGTAATTTTAGATTTGGAAAGTGTTAGAGTTTTAAATCCTGGAAAATTTGAAATTGATATTGTTTCCTTAATGAATCGACGACCTATTGTTTTTAAACTTCAAGAAGGAAAATATTTGATTGATATTGAAGGAATGTAATTAGTGTTAATTAAATTTCTTGTAAATTTTGATAGATTGATAAACTTAATAAACTAATTTTTCTTTTTTAAATTATGAATTATAAAGAAATTTTAGAAGAAACTCTTGAAAAAATTTCTTTTTCTAAATCTGAATTTTTTGAATTTAGAAAAATTGCTAGGGAATTTATTTCTTTATTGAAATCAAAAAAATTGAATGCCTTTATCGGGGGAAGTTTTGCAAAAGGAACTGCAATGAAGAAAAAAGATAAACCGGATATTGATATTTTCGTAGTATTTGATTCTTCTGAAGAACTTTCAAATCTTGAAAATATTTTGAAGAAAATAAAACTCCCTGGAAAATTAAAAATAGTTCATGGCTCACGAGATTATTTTCAGATTGATTGTGATAAAATTCTCTTGGAAATCATTCCTGTTTTGAAAAATCGTGGAGGAGAATTTTTTGAAAATGTTACAGATTTTTCACTGAGTCATGTTGAATATATTCTTGAAGAAGTTAGGAAAGATAAAAATATTTCTAAAGAAATTTTACTTGCCAAAGCTTTTTGCCAGGCTCAAAGATGTTATGGTGCAGAGTCATATATTCACGGTTTTAGTGGTTATTCCCTGGAAATCTTGGTAATTTATTTTGGGGGATTTATTAAATTTCTTAAGGGAATTCAAAAGATGAAGGTTATTGACCCTAAAAAATATTTTAAAGGTGAAAAAGAGATTTCAAGAGAACTTAATCGTTCAAAATTGCAAGGACCCATAGTTTTAATTGACCCCACATATAAATATAGGAATGTTTGTGCAGGTTTAAATTCTGAAACTTTTGAAAAATTTTCTAAATCTGCTAATCTTTTTTTGAAATCTCCTTCTTCGGATCATTTTGAATTTAAAGAAATTGATACTGAATCTTTAAAAAATTTTTCTAAAAAAAAGAATGCAAAATTTGTCGAAGTTAATTTAAAAACTTCAAGAATTCAAACCGATATTGCTGGTGCGAAAATGAAAAAGTTTTTTGATTTTTTTGTTGAAGAACTTGAAAGAAAAAAACAAAAAGTTTTGAAAAAAGAATTTAGTTATTCTGGAGAGGGTAAAATCTCAAAAGGATATTTGGTTATTGAAGAAAATCGAGAAATTGAAATAAGAGGTCCTTCAATTAAATTAGGGGAAGCTGTGATTAAATTTAAGGCAGCTAAAGGTAAAAATTCTTTTAAGAAAAAAGGTTATTGGTGGTTTAAAGATAAAACTTCTGTTAGAAAAATTTTTAAGATGGTTAAAAAATTTGAAAAAGAAATGAATGTTGTTGTTGAAATTTAGAATTTAATCTTTCCAGGCGATATCAAACATGTAAGCTAACGAATTTATGAAAAAAGGAGAATTAATCCAAACCCCGTAATCAAAGTCTTCGTGAACATTAGTTGGTTTAATTGTGAAAATAAGTTCTCTTTTATCCGAAATTATAAATCTTGAATTTAATGGTTTTGATTTTATTTTAACTCCAAATTTTTTTGATAATTTTTTTGCTTCTGGTTCATCGTCCATAATGATTATCTTTATATCTACTTTTCTTTTTTTTAATTTTGTGAAAATATCTTTGAACATTTTTTGTTTTGATAAAAGTTCATAAGATGAAGATGCCATATAAATTGATTTTGCAGAATTTTCCATTACATTTCTTATTTGCAAATATAAGTTTGATCTTCCTTTTATGGAAGTTGAAAGTTCGTGATTTTTAATTGGCTCTATTCCTGTTTTATGAAGTTGTTCAAGTTCTCTATATTCGCTAGTTTCTTTTAAATTTGAAAGAACCTTTATTTTTTCTTCTGCAGATTTAACTGTATTATTTTTTAATTTCTCAATTATAATTTGCGGTTTTACTGCTAAATATTTTATGGGCTTTCCTAATTTTTGTATTACAAATCCCCGTTTTTCTAAGGATTCTAAAACATCATAAGTTCTACTTCTAGGAACTCCTGAAATTTCTGCAACTTCTCCTGCCGAGGAAATTCCTTTAGAAATTAATGCTAACCAAACTTTAGTTTCATAAATGTTTAAATCAAAATAACCTTTTAATTTTTTTATTAATTCTTGCTTTACTATCATTTTACTAGCAAATAATATCTATTTATAAAGTTTGTGTTTGTTGTCTTTTACGAGGGGTTACATCTTTATGTTATAAAAAATTTCCAGATTGCTATTCCGAGAAAAATTCCTGAAGAAATGTAAGGCATTGCAGGGTACGCTTTCCCTTTTTTGGTTATTGTAAATAGGAATGTTAATCCTCCTAAAGCTCCTGCGATAATGAAAATTGCAGGAATTATTCCAAATGATTTCATAAATACTCCTGCAGTTATTATTGGGAAAATTACATCTCCTCCTCCGAGCATTGCAATATTTACTTTGAATTTTTTTGTTTTTAATTTTTTAGGCATTTTCTTTCCCTTATATTTTTGTTTGATATTTTTTATTTGTTTTTTTACTTTTGCCGAAGCAGAAGGGACTAAAAATCCCCCGAAGATTCTTAATTCTTCCATTTGAAATTTTGCCATTTTTTGCATTATTCCCGATTTCCAAACTGCCCACATATCATAAATTGAAATTAAAATTAAAAGTCCAATTATTGAAAGTGGGGTTAGTATTGGAATAAAAACTGCCGCGATTCCCGGATAAATTAAAAGTTCTGTGATGTTATGGGTGAAAACATTTGGTTTGAATATTTTGAAGTATGAAAGTGGAATTGCGATTGCCAATGCCATTATTTGTGGATTTGAGGTTGAGTTTCTTATGAACGAGTATATAGAGATTCCCAAAGCTAATGAAATAACAAAGAAAAACCAAGTTCTTATTACGAATTTCCATTTGTATTTCATAAGAATAAGAATTATTGCTAGTGCAAAAATAAAGCTAAAAACTACCGAGATAAAATTTGTAGTTATTTCTTCATCCGGAGTTTGTAATCCAAAAGGTAAATTTCTTTCATGAATTATTAATTCAATTTCTCCAGTTTCTTGGTTTATTGTGCTTTCTGTTATTGGCATATATGAAGCAACTACCCAAAGTCCGATGAATTGAGTTAGTAAAAACATTCCTAAAAGAATTAAAGTAATTGATAATTTATGCTTCATTTTTCACCTTGGAAGATTAAGGAGGTTTTAGTTTTTAAGTGTTTGTTGAGTTTGATAATATTTAAATAAAGTTTAATTTTTTATTTATTGTAAAAAAGTGTTTGTCTTTGATAATTTATTTTTTAATTTTTTGAGTTAGTTATTTAAAGTTGTTTTTTCTTTTTTAATTATGCCATTTGATGTGATTGTAGGAAGGAATGAAAGTGATAAAAAAGAATTTGGCAAAAAAGGTCTTGCGTTTATAGGAAAGAGTTTTGTTACAATGGGAAATTATACCTCTCTTTCAAATCCCATTTATATGGATGTTGCAAGAAGCCATGTTGTTTTAATTTCAGGTAAGAGGGGAAGTGGAAAATCTTACACTATTGGGACTATGGCTGAATCTCTTTCAAATCTTGGAGTAGAGGAATCTAAAAATATTGCACCTTTGATTTTTGATACTATGGGAATTTTTTGGACAATGAAGTATAAGAATGAAAAAGATAGGGAACTTTTATCTGAATGGAATTTGGAATCTAAAAATGTTCCTATGAAAGTTTTTGCCCCTTTTGGATATTTTCAAGAATATAAGGATAAGGGAATTGCAGTAGACAAGGAATTTGCTCTTAAAATTTCTGAGTTGGAATCTACAGATTGGGTAAGTCTTTTTGAATTGAAATTTACAGATCCTATTGCAGTTACTATTGAAGCAGTTATTAGTAAATTGAAGGAGTCTAAAAATAGTTTTAGTTTTGATGAGATTTTTGATTTAATTTCTCGCGCAGAAAATATTAGTCAGGAAGTTAAAAATTCTGCGATTTCCCTCTTTGATGCTGCGAAGACTTGGAAAGTTTTTGATGAAGAAAAAGGAACTACAGTTCGTGACTTGATTTCTGCCGGTGAAACAACAGTAATTGATTTATCGATGTATGCTTCTCTTGGTGCTTTTAATGTTCGTGCTTTAATTATTGGACTTGTTAGTAAAAAGATTTTTAATGAAAGAATGGCCTCAAGAAAAAATGAAGAAATTCAGGCAGTCCAACATGGGATTGATTATAAAAGATATCAAGTTAAACGAGAAATGCCTTTAGTTTGGATTTTTATTGATGAAGCGCACGAATTTTTGCCTAAAGATGGGAAAACTCCTGCAAGTGATGCACTTGTTCAATTGTTGAGGGAGGGAAGACAACCAGGAATTTCAATTGTTTTAGCAACTCAACAACCTGGAAAAATCCATACTGATGCGATGACTCAATCAGATATTGTTATTTCCCATAGAGTTACTGCAAAATTAGATGTCCAAGCATTAAATGATATTACTCAATCTTACCTTTATGAAAGTATTTCTACAAAACTTAATAATCTCCCTCGGTTGAAAGGTTCTGCAATTATTCTTGATGATAACAGTGAAAGAATTTATGCAATGAGAGTTCGTCCGAGATTCACATGGCATGGTGGCGAGGCTCCTACAGCTATTAAAAAAATTAATGAAGATTTGATTTAGTAAATCTGATAATTTAAGATGGCCTTTGCACAATTTTTTATTGTTTTTTCTGCAAAAACTGAAGTAGTTATTGGAAATTCAGTTTTTTTATAGATTATTTCTTCTAAATTGCAAAGATCTAAAGTTAATTTTGGGCTGTAAATATGAGAAGGTGATTGGAAATATATTTCTTGTTCCAAGGATTCGGGATCTACTCCTTGATAAACTGCTATTACTCTTTCATCTTTTTTAGCAAAATTTCTAAGAATCTCGTATGCTCTTTCTCTAGGATTATTTATTTTAACCATTTTCTATACCTTTTTTTTATGTTTAAAAATCTTTGTTAACACTGATTGCAAAATTATAAAAAGGAATTTAGATATATTCTTGTATGTATAATAAACCTGAACTTGAATTTGAACTTGATTCTCTTGAACCTTATATGGATAAAGAAAATTTAGATATCCATTATAATAAACATCATTCTGCATATGTTAAAAAATTTAATGATGCAATTGAGGGAACCGAATATTCTGAGGAACTTCTTGAAGATTTAGTTAAAGATATTGAAAATGTTTCTGAGAATTTGAGAACTGCGATAAGAAATAATGGTGGTGGTGCTTTGAATCATTCATTTTTTTGGAGTATATTATCTCCTGCTTCAGAATCAGGTTCACCTGGCAAGGAGTTGAATGAGGCGATTGACAAAGCATTTGGAAGTTTTGATAATTTTAAAAAACAATTTAGTGAGGTTGCTGTTTCTGTTTTTGGAAGTGGTTGGGCGTGGCTTGTTGTTGGAGAAAATGGTTTGGAGATAATGAAAACTTCAAATCAAGATAGTCCGTTGTCCGTCGGTAAAAAACCTATTTTGTGTTTAGATGTTTGGGAACATGCATATTATTTAAAATATAAAAATCTTCGTCCAGATTTTGTTGAAGCATTTTTTAAGATTATTAATTGGAAGAAAGTTGAAGAATATTTTTTGAATTAATTATTTAATTTTGAATTTTGCGAGCCATCTAAATTTATATTTTCCAATGTTTCCTGCTTTTCTTATTGTAATTTTTCCTATTTTATTGGATGTTTCTTTTTTTATTTCGTTTAAAACTTCGTCTTTAGTTCCAAATCCGTGGTAAAAAATTGTAGTTCCTTTTTTTGAAAGTTTTAATGCGGTTTTTAAAAAAGTTTTTTCAATGTGTGGTCTTGTCATTAAGATTATATCCATTTTTTTTGAAATCTTATTTGGAAGCCGTTCTACATTTCCTTCAACTAATTTAATTTTTTTTGTTAATTTATTTAATTGGATATTTTTCTTTGCATATTCGTTTGCCTTTTTATTTAATTCACTTGAATAAATATTTGCTTTCTTTTCCTCGTTTATCAATTTTTTAGCAAGAATTATTGGATATGGAGAAATTCCGGAAAACATTACTAAAATGTTTGTTTTATTTTTTCTTGTTAATTTGGAAATTTCTTCGGAGGTTTTCTTTCTTTCTTCTGAAAGTCTTGGGGAAAAATAGGTTTCGTCTACATTAAATTTGAAAATACAATTGTTTTCAAAATAAGTTGTTTCTTTTGTTTTTATTCCTGTAAGATGTTTTGTTTTTTGAGTTCTTAATTCTCCTGAAAACCCTTTCTTTTTTTCTAGAACAGTTTTTATATTTTTATGCTGTTTTAAAAATTTTTTTGCTTTGATTAATTTTGTAATTAGGAATGTCCTTTTTGGAAATTTTAATATTGCAATGTTTCCTAAAATGTCTTGTGGAATTTTTTTCATATCTAACTAAGTTTCAAAAGATATAAAAAGGTTCTTGATTTTTGATGAATATGTTATCTGGAATTTTAGATGGATTGGAAAAACTTGAAGGTGTTGAAAGAGATAGGGAAATTCTCCGGATTGGAATGGTCGCAGAGTTGGACGCTGTTTCTATTTATGAACAAATGGCTTTGATGACTGATAATAAAGATATAAAAAAAGTTCTGAAAGATGTTTCTAAGGAAGAAAAAACTCATGTAGGAGAATTTGAAAGTTTATTGAAAAAGATAGATGAGGAATATACTGAAGAACTTGATGCTGGAAAAAAAGAAGTTGATGAATTGACAAAGAAGTAATTTTATTTTTTGAAAAGTTTTGGATTATTTTTTCTTATACGTTTTATCATTCTTTGGAATGGTGGAACTTTGGTAGATCTAAAATAGAAAAATCCTATTGTTGAAGCTAAAATTGCCCCTATTCCGTCGACTATCAAATCAGACATTGTATCTGTTAAACTATTGTCTTGCATTTGTAAACCAAAAATTTGATCCATAAAAAATTCAAAAATTTCCCAAATTGCCCCTATTGCCATTGCGAAAAATAAGGAGAATACTGCAAGAGTTATTGGTTTTGCCTCTATTTTGTGTGCAGAATACATTAGGTAAATTATTGTAAATCCGATAAATCCTAAGATTACTGCGGAACCTGAATGAAGTGCCATATCCCACCACCAAAATTTAAAATAAAATTCCTTAGCTCTTCCCATGAATACTGAAAGAAATATGAAAATTGCTAAGGCTATTTCTATTTCTGTAGGTAACTTAAAACCAATTTTCTTTTCAAAGAATAATGGGGTTAATAAAAGAATCAAAACAACAAGAGAAGTAAAAAAAAGTTCCCATTTTTGAGTTATTAGGGAATCATAAATTGCAAAAGAAATTACCGTTAAAATTATTATTGAAATAATTTTGTATAATTTTTCTAATGAAATTGTAAATCTCTTCATTTTATTTTTAAGAGAATTTAGTATAAAAATGTGTTGATGAAAGATATAAAAAAGGATTTTTCATGTGATTTCTATGTCTTATGAATTTTTGGAACACAAGGCGGATGTGAAGTTTAGGGCTCGTAGTTCTACTCTTGAAGAAATGTTTGTTTTTTCAGCTGAAGCTCTTTGGGAGACAATTAGGGGAGATATTAAGATTCTTGAACAGGAAAGTAGGAATTTAGAAATTGAAGGAAGTGATATCATGGGATTATTACATAATTTTTTGGAAGAATTTTTATTTTTGCTTGATGCAGAGGATTTTTTGGCCTCTAAAATTGAAAATGTTAAAATTGAAAATTCCTCTAAAGATAGTTTGTTTAGATTAAGTGCAGTTGTTAAAGGGGATGTTGCGAATAATTATAAATTTACTAATGATGTTAAGGCAATTACTTATAGTGAGATGTTTGTGAGGGAGGAAGACGGCGAATTTATTTGTCAGGTTGTCTTGGATGTTTAATGGTTCTTAAAAAAATTAATGATTTTATTTATGAGGTTCCTATTGGAGGCGAGATGAAGGTTCCTGGGAAAATTTTTGCGTGTGAAGAACTTATTGAAAGTATCTCTCGGGATAAAAGTTTGGAACAAGTTAAGAATGTGGCGAAGTTGCCAGGAATTTTAAAAAATTCTTTTGTTATGCCTGATGCACATCAAGGTTATGGATTTCCTATTGGAGGTGTTGCTGCTTTTGATTTGGAAGAAGGAGTGATTAGTCCTGGCGGAGTGGGATATGATATTAATTGTTCTGTTAGATTGCTTCGGACTAATTTGACGAGGAAAGATTTTGAAGGGAAAGAAAGGGAAATCACGAAAGCACTTGCGAAAAATATTCCTTCGGGAGTTGGTATAAAAGGAAAATTAGAAATTGGGATTAAAGAATTAGATGAAGTTCTTTTAGGAGGGGCCCAATGGATTGTTGAAAAAGGTTATGGGGTTAGGGAGGATTTTTTGCATACTGAAGAAAACGGGAAAATGGAATCTGCAGACCCTTCCGCAGTTTCACAAAGGGCTAAGGAGAGGGGATTGCCTCAATTAGGTTCTTTGGGTGCAGGAAATCATTTTTTAGATGTTTTAATTGTTGATGAAATTTTTGATTTGGAAGTTGCGAAGGTTTTTGGTTTGGAAAAAGGCCATGTAGTAATTATGATCCATTGTGGTTCTCGTGGTTTGGGGCATCAAGTTGCTTCAGATTATATTAAATTGATGGGCGAGGAATATTGGCATCCTGATTTTGATAGGGAACTTGTTTATGCTCCGATTAAATCAGAACTTGGTAAAAAATATTTTGGAGCAATGTCTGCTGCTGCGAATTTTGCTTTTGCTAATAAACAGATGATTACTCATTTAGCGAGGGAAACTATGAAGAGTTATTTTCCTGATTTTAAAGCAGACGTTGTTTATGATATTTGCCATAATATTGCAAAATTTGAGAAACATTCTGTTGATGGCGTTGAGAAAGAAGTTTTGGTTGTTCGTAAAGGTGCGACTCGTTCCTTTGGTCCTGGGCGTGAAGAGATTCCTGAAGATTATCGAAAAGTTGGACAACCGGTATTAATTCCTGGGAGTATGGGGACTGCGAGTTATGTTTTGTGTGGAACGAAAGAAGCTGAAGAAATTTCTTTCGGGAGTAATGCTCATGGTGCTGGGCGTGTAAAAAGTCGGAGTCAGATGAAAAAAGAATTAACTTTTGAAGAAGCTCGGGATAAAATGAAGATTCAGAAAATTTTTGTGGAGTCTGGAAGTCATAAGGGAATGATTGAAGAATCTCCGGAATCTTATAAGGATATTGAGGAAGTTGTTAATGTTTCTGATAAAGTTGGATTGGGAAGGAAGGTTGCTAGATTAATTCCTTTTTTAGTTGTTATAGGTTAGATTTTAGTTATTCTCAAAATGTTTATAAACTTCTATTGCCTGTTATTTTTGAAAATGGGGTTTAAAATTAGTGTGAGTTTTGTTTTTGTATTTGTTACGCTTGCGTTTAGCGGATTTTATTTTGTTTCTGCTTCTGAAGTTTCTTCAGATTTTATTGTTGATGGATGCATTTCTGGAAATGACGATATTGCTAAGGGAACTTGTTCTTCAAGTGGAAATCTTTATTGTGATTCTTCCAGTGTTTTGAAAGATACGAGTAATGATGCAGGTGCTTGTACAATGGAGGCTGCCCAGTTTACTACAGGAGATGCACAATGTTGTCCTGCAGGATATGAATGTGCGGATGATAGCTCAGGGAATTCGGTTTACAAATGTAAGGAGAGGGAAGATAGTTGCGGAGATTATTTGAATGATGATGATGGTGGCTGTTCGGATAATGGGTGTTTCTGGATTGATGAAGGGGCGAGTGGAGGTTTTTGTGTTAGTCGTCCTTTAGATTATAGTTGTGGTGTTTATGATGATGCGACTAGTTGTGTGGAAGATGCATGGAATTTGGGACAAGAAGGTTTTGGAGCTACTGCTTGTAATAAATATTCTGTTGATGGTTCAGGAAATAATTATGTTGCACCTCAGGGGGAATGTGGATGTTTTTGGAAGACTGATGGACTGAATAGTCGATGTGAATTGAAATATGATGTTCAGGAAGATATTTATGAGGCAGGGGCGACGCCAGATTCTTTTACCTGTAATAAAAATTTTAGTAGTTCTGCATGTATTGATGATTTTCAGAATGTAGCTTGGAATGTTAGGATTACTGGAGGGAATCCAGATAATTCTTTAAAAACATCTTCTGAATGTACTTCAGGTTCTGAAAGAAGGGCTTGTGGTGAGCCAGTGATACAGTTGCCCGGATTTAGTTTGTTTGCTTTGATATCTTCTATTGCGATTATTGGATTGTTTTATGTTTTTAAAAGAGAAGAAGATTAGGTTTGAAAATCTTTAAATACCTCTTAATTTTTTATTTATTATGAAATGGAAGGGGATGTTGGTTGTTTATTTGTTTTTGATAGCGTTGTTTTCGTTTTTTATTTTTTGGGATTATGGGGATGTTTTGGCAGATGTTGATGATGCAGGAATTCCAGGATTTTTTAATGAATTAAAAGATGTTGAAAAAAATCAAAATTCTTCTTCTAGTTCTTCTTCTAGTTCCTCATCAGGAGGCGGTTCTGGTTCTGGCGGAGGAAGTTCTGGAGGTGGTTCATCCGGAGGTTCTTCTGGCGGCGGCGGTTCAAGTTCAGGATGGGGGTCTTCTTGCGGTGATGGGGAGTGTGATTCTGGGGAAGACCCATTTAGTTGCCCTGTAGATTGTGGAACTTTTAGGTGTAGTGATGGATTGGATAATGATGCTGATGGATTGATTGATTTTCCAAATGATACTGCATGTATTGATGGATTTGACGACGTGGAAACCGAGTTCGGTTTATTTGAATGTTATGATGGAGTGGATAACGATTTGGATGGGGCGATAGATTATTCTAATGATACAGGTTGCTTTGATTATTTTGATGACAATGAAAGTTTGACGAAATGTAACGATGGGATTGATAATGATTTGGATGGATGGTTGGATTTCCCTGCAGATATTGGATGTGAAGATTCTAATGATAATAATGAGTCTAATGATTTCACTTCTTTTGAATGTTCGGATGGATTAGACAATGATGGGGACGGATTAACTGATGGTTATGATCCTATTTGTTTAGTTTGGAATGATAGTTCTGAATTTGCGGAATGTCAAGATGGGGTAGATAATGATTTGGATGGTTTGATTGATTATCCTGAAGATACAGGGTGTTCGGATTTGAATGATAATAGTGAGGGTGAGGATTGTTCTGATGGATTAGATAACGATGGAGACGGGTGGTTTGATTTCCCTGATGATCCTGGATGTGATAGTTTAGGAGATGGGAATGAGTCTAACGATTTTACCTCTTTCGAATGTTCGGATGGATTAGATAACGATGGAGACGGATTAACTGATGGTTATGATCCTATTTGTTTAGTTTGGAATGATAGTTCTGAATTTGCGGAATGTAACGATGGAGTGGATAACGACGGAGATGGTTGGGTAGATTTGGGAGACCCTGGATGTAATGGGGTTAATGGGGTTAGTGAAGTTAATGGAAATACAGGTTATCAATGTTCAAATAATTTAGATGATGATGGGGATGGTTTAATTGATGGTTATGATTTAATGTGTAGTTCTCCGACGGATAATGATGAGTTTTCACAATGTAATGATTGGGTTGATAATGATGGTGATGGCTTGACAGATTATCCTGAAGATACTGGATGTTCGGATTTGAATGATAATAGTGAAGATAGTGAAAATAATCAGAGAGGAGACCAAAATTTAATTGCACATTATCAATTTGAAAATAATGTTTTGGATTCTTCAGGAAATGGATATGATGGAGTGAATAATGGAGGTTTATTTAATTCAGATTCTAAGGATGGGGGATATTCTTTGAGTTTAGATGGCTTGTCTAGTTATGTTTCTTTGCCTTCAAATATTGCACTTAATGGAAATCAAGCGACGATTGCTTTCTGGTTTA
>CAZTIP010000006.1:0-5451 GCA_964613185.1 Candidatus Woesearchaeota archaeon
TATTAAAATCATAAGCCCATATAAAAAGTTATCTTTTGTATTTTCAAAACTCCCGTATAAAATTAGAAAAATTTGGGCGAAGCCTTTTATCCTTTGTTAGAAGAAATTTTAATTTCTTTATCGTTTTCGTTGGTCGGATAAAAGAAGTTTTTCTGCCTCGCTGAAAGCGAGACTAAATGTCCGAAGGACTAAGGAAATCCCCATATAAATCCAAAAACGAAGTTTTTGCTATCTAGTTTTCTTTTCAAGAAAACTGCGCGCGTCTCTCCTATTGGGTGGGAGAAAAATATTATTTCCTATTTCTTTGTTTTAACTCTAACTTGTAGGCATTCTCAAAAATTGAAACTAACATCGCGATTAAGAGAAGTTCGGTTTTGAGGCAACCCACAAAACCGAATTTGGATGGAGAAGTCTGCAAGACTTCGGAATCTCTTAATCGCTGTTATATTCGTCTGACGATAGGAAGACCTAAAATTTAGTGCAACGTTCCGAAGGAAAATTTTAGAGTTTTTGGATTACTAATAAATTCGACCGTAGGGAGTCTATATGTCCGTTAGGACGAGAGGGGCGAGATTTTTTGTTTCTTTTTTCTAAAAAAAGAAAAGAAGGGGCGTCTTGTTTTGGTTCTTTTCTGAAAAGAACATTTAGGGGCGTCGTTAATAGCAATATTTATAAAGCTGTGCAAACATTTATTTTATTATGGCAAACAAAAACATTACTTTGAAGGTTGATGAAGATTTGTATGATAAATTTAAGGCACATTGTAAAAAGAAAGGTTTGGTTATTTCTAGGCAATTTGAGATTTTTGCAGAAAAAGAATTAAAAAAAGAGGAAGATAAGGTTTAGAATATGGCACAAAATAATTTAACTGAATGGTCTAAAACTGAGTTGATTAAAGAAGTAAAGAAACTCAGAAAGAGAAAAAAATATGGAATACTTTGGGAAGAAAAATCTGAAAAAGTAGCTGAATTATGTAAGGAAAAATTGCCATATATTAAAGAAGAAATTAAGAAGGAAATTATCACAGATAAAGAAAATTCTACAAATGTGTTAATTGAGGGAGACAATTATCATGCTTTATCTGTTTTGAATTATACACATAAAGGGAAAGTAGATGTAATCTATATAGATCCTCCATATAATACTGGAAATAAAGACTTTGTATATAATGATAAATATGTAGATAGTGAAGATAGTTATAGGCATAGTAAATGGCTTTCATTTATGCACAAAAGATTAATGTTAGGGAAAAATTTACTCAAGAGAACTGGTGCAATTTTTATTTCAATTGATGAAAATGAATATGCCCAATTAAAGCTTCTTTGTGATGAAATTTTTGGTGATAAAAATTATGTTGGGAATCTAATTTGGAGAAAAAAACAAGGCGGTGGACAGACAGACTTGCATTTTGTAACAGAGCATGAATATATTCTTGTATATAGAAAATCTAAATCTTTTTCATGGTTAGATGATGTTATTGAAATTGGCAAAGATTCTTTTAATAAAGAAGATGAAAGGGGAAAATATGTTACAGTAAAGTTAGCAAAATGGGGGAATACTGCAAGAAGAGAAGATAGACCAAAAATGTATTTTCCAATAACTTCTCCCGATAAAAAGAAAATTTATCCTATTGCACCTGATGGATCTGATGGTAGATGGAGAGTTGGAAAAGATAGGATGAAAAAAATATTGAAAGATGATTTAATCCACTGGGAAAAAAGAAATAATAAATGGGTGGCTTATGAAAAGGTCTATTTTAAGGAAGGTCAAGTTAAAAAAATTAAAGAGAGAAGCATCCTTTATGATTTGGCCACTACTACAGATGGAACAAATCAATTAACTAAACTTTTTGGTAAAAAAGATATTTTCTCAAATCCAAAACCAGTAGAATTAGTTAAATATGTTGTATCAAGAAGTTCTAAGAAAAATGCTTTGATATTGGATTTTTTTGCTGGCTCTGGAACAACAGGACAAGCAGTTTTAAGTTTGAATACTGAAGATGGAGGAAGTAGACAATTTATTTTATGTACAGATAACCAAGATAATAATGGGCATGGACTTAAAATATCTACGGATATTTGTTATCCACGAATACAAAAAGTTATTCAAAATTTAGAAAAAGAATCTAAAGAAAAATTGGTAAGCAATAGACCAAGTGGATTAAAATATTATAAGACTGATTTTGTAGATGCAGAGCCAACTGATAAAAATAAAAGAATGTTGGTTGATAAATCAACAGAGATGCTTTGCCTAAAAGAAGATTGTTTTGACGAAGTCAAGAAAGGAAATGAATTTAAAATCTTTAAAAATAGTAAAGATAAGCATTTAGGAATTATCTACGATGATGATGGAATTGAAGCGTTTAAGAAAGAAGCTAAAAAGCTAAATAAAAAAATTGTAGTCTTTGTTTTCTCTCTTGATGAAAGTGCAAGAGAAGAAGAATTTGAAGTTGTTGAAGATTTAGTTGAATTAAAACCAATTCCAGCAGTGATATTAAATGTTTACAAGAGGATATTCAAATGATAGAGTTAAAGGATTATCAAAAAAGGGCTGTTGAAAGTCTTAAAGGTAAAGTTCAGAATGTTTTAAGAAGTCCTGAAAATGAAATTGTTATTTTTCAATCTCCAACAGGTAGTGGTAAAACTGTTATGGTTTCAGAAATGCTAAAGCAATTAGTAAAAGATAATCAAAAAAGATATTCTTTTGTTTGGGTTTCTGTTAGACAATTACATGAACAGAGCAAAGAGAAATTAGAAAAATATTATGAAGATGATAGATTAATCCAATGCTCATATTTTGAAGATTTAGAAGATAAAAAAATTGGAGAGAATGAAATATTATTCTTGAATTGGCATAGTATAAATAAGAAAGATATTAATCTTTATGTGAAAGATAATGAACAAGATAATAATCTCAATAATATAATTCAAAATACAAAAGAAGAAGATAGAGAAGTTATACTTGTAATTGATGAAAGCCATCACACAGCTAAATCTGAAAAATCAAGAGAGTTAATTGAAACAATTGGGCCAAAAGTTACAATAGAAGTTTCAGCAACACCGCACTTAAAAGAAAATGTATCTGAAATTGAAAAAATACATTTATCAGATGTAAAATCCGAAGAAATGATTAAATCTGAAATTTCAATTAATCCTGAATTTATTGGATTAAAGGTTGATACAAAGAGTTCAGACGAATTAATTATTGAACAAGCTTTAAAGAAAAGAGAGGAATTAGTTAAATTATACAAAAAAGAAAAATCAGAAATCAATCCTCTTGTTTTAATTCAACTTCCAGATAAAAAAAGCAATTTAATCAATAAAAAAGATGATGTCTTAAAAATTCTTAAAGATAAATTCAAAATTACAGAAGAAAATGGAAAACTTGCTGTTTGGCTTTCAGAAGAAAAAACAGATAATCTTGCAAATATTGAAAAGAATGATAATGAGGTAGAAGTTTTAGTTTTCAAACAAGCCATAGCTTTGGGTTGGGATTGTCCAAGGGCTTCAATTTTGGCAATTTTTAGAGAATCAAAAAGTTTTACTTTTACAATTCAAACAATCGGTAGAATTATGAGAATGCCTGAATTTGAATATTATAATTCAGAAGACTTGAATAAAGGTTTTGTATTTACAAACTTACCAAATATAGAAGTTACAGAAGATTACGCAAAAGATTATGTAACAATTTATGAATCAAAGAGAGATAGTAAAAAATACAAAGACATTTCTTTACCCTCTGTTTTTCTCAAAAGGCAAAGAGAAAGAACAAGACTTTCTGGTGAATTTGGTAAAATCTTTCAAAAAATTGCAGAGAAAAATAATTTGAAAAAGAAAATTACCGTTTCTCCATCAAAAATTGTAAGTCCAATTATCGCAGATGGAAAAATTGTTGATATTGACAAAAAAGGAGAAGTTGAACATAAGGGGCAAATTGATGTTAAACTAAATGAAATGGAACTGCAACAACAATTTGACAAATTCATAAGTGCAAATTGTACGCCCTATGCCCCATCAGATTCAAGCGATAGAATGAAAACAGCATTGTATAATTTTTTCAAACAAAAATACAAACTTCAAAAATATAATCCAAGAGTTCAAAGGATTGTTTTAGGAAAAGAAAATGTTCAGGCTTTTGTAGACACCATTAATTTAGCAAAAGAACAATACAAAACAGATGTTGTTGAACAAATAAATGAGAAAAGAGAAAGAAAAGATGTTCCAAAATGGGAAGTTCCGATAATTGTAAGTTACAATAGTAAGTACAAAAGAGAATCTCATCCAAGTTCTATTATGAAGCCATTTTATACAAGAAAACCAAGCCAACCAGAGCAGTTATTCATGGAATTATTAGATAATTCAAATAAAGTTGAGTGGTGGTTTAAGAATGGCGAAAGTGAAATAAAATATTTTGCAGTTCCATATAAAGACGAGAATGGAATTGAGAGGGCTTTTTATGTTGATTTTATCATAAAATTCAAAGATGGAACAATTGGTTTATTTGATACAAAAAGTGGAATGACTGCAAAAGATGCAGGTCCGAGAGCAGAAGGATTACAAAAATATCTAAAAAAGAATAAAGACAGAAAATTAATCGGTGGGATTGCTATTTTTGTAAATGGAACATGGAGATTTAACGATAAAGAAAAATATGAATATAATCCAAATAATCTTTCAGAGTGGAAAGTTTTGGAGTTCTAAAAATGTTTAATAGAAAAGGACAAGCAGAAATTCAGGCAATTATTGGGGGAATAATATCTATATTTTTCTTGATAATTTTTCTATCTGCTATGATTCCAGTTTTTCAATCTTTAACCGGAGCAGACGATAAACAAGCAGAAATTAACAGGTTGAATACAAGAATTTCTGAATTAGAACAAGCTATAAACAATAAAGAAGTTGAGATTTCACAATTAAGAGGTTTTTTAGAATCTTTAAATTCAACAATAGAAGATAAAGATAATTTAATCTCAAATTTATCTGGACAATTGACAGAGAAAGAAAATCAAATACAGAATTTATCTAACGAATTGCAGAATTTTAAAGAACGAGAATATTTGCCGACGATAAATAATAATTACTACAATATCTTAAATTATGTTGAAAGAATTGAGAATAAGTTTTATACAATTAATCTCGCAATAGGATTAATCTCTCTTACTCTATTTGGAATGGTTATTAAGATGTTTGGTCTTGATGTAACCATAAAGTTGTTGTGGAGAAAAGTAAGAAAGAAGAAAGTAAAACATAAAGACGCCCCCTAATATATTTCTTTTTCGCAGAAAAAGACTATCTTGACGCCCCTTCCTATAAATTCTTTTACGAAGTAAAAGGCAAAATGTCCGAAGGACTAAACCCCTCTCTCTTTCTAAAAATAAGTAATCCAAAAATTGAATATAACATCGCGATTAAACAACCCGAAGGGCTCGAGCGGAGCGATAGCGACCTCGAG